>JAZNZJ010000001.1:0-34329 GCA_045594885.1 Candidatus Fimenecus sp.
ATTAAACTTGAGCCCAACGATAAACTCATTGTATTCAGCAGTCATTAAAGAGTTAATAAAAAGGTGTTTAAGCCGTGAATAGCTTAAACACCTTTTTTTATACGAATTCAAAATTTTCTTTACCTGCGCCAAGTTCAAAATGGTATTTTACAATGCCCAAATCGACTTTACTGTAAAATCCGCCAGTTGCTTCTGCTTTAACTTTATTTTCACCAACAAGAGTAAAGTTGAATTTTTGTTGATTTCTTGCGGTGGGGGCGGTCATTGCGGCAAGTACACCCTCCATAAACCAAAGTGGCATATCACCGTGAAAACAGCAAAGTGAATCGAGAAGACGGCTCTTGTGAGGTTTGCCGTTATTTTCACCGTATCCCACAGAAATTACGCATACAAGCTTTTCGCCTTTGCTGACCTTGTGTCTTGACTTGCGTTTATTAAATGTGAGTGCCACCCAACAGGTGTTAAGACCCAACATCTGTGCCTTGAGAACGATTTTCTCACCGTAATAACCGATTTTTTCTTGTAAATCATCACTCTTTTTACCCACAAGTGCAATATAATTGCGCACTCCTGAAAAACTGCCGTAACTTGCAAGTGCCCCTGTGAATGTGTCGGGGTCATCGGTAATCAGTTGAATGTTCAGACCACTTTCACGATTGCAGTTTTCTATTTCAAGTTTTAATTCATTGAGTACATCGCCCTCAATTTTTTGGTCGGTGTATTTTCTAACGGAGTGACGGGCATTCATTGCATCAATAATATTCATAATGTACCTCATAGTTGTAATCTTTTCACAATATTATACTATGTTTTTTGGATAAATGCAAATATTGATTTTAACAATAATAATTGATATAATTTATGTGTAATATTATACACTTTATGGAAAGGGTGTTTATTTATGAAGAAATCTATGAGAATAATTGCTTTGACTTTGACGATTGCGTTACTCTTTACAATTCTTCCCCTGTCAGCATTTGCCGTTGTGTTTGAGGATACTCTTGGTGGCGGTGATATGGGCGGTGACATTGGATATTACGAGTTGGGTGATGTTACAGGTGACGGAGTAATTGACGGTGAAGACGCAACCTTTATTCAAGAGTTTGACGCAGGTTTAGCAGCTTTGACACCTGAACAGATTGCGGCAGGTGACGTGAATTTTGACGGTGTTACCGATGTGGGCGATGCAGTTCTTGTATTGCGTTATGCTGACGGTCAAATTGAGTCTTTATATCCCGATGCACCCGTTATTGACAGTACAGAAGAAATGGCGAATTTCTTCAATGAATTGACTGCAGATGCCGAAAATATGTCATATGATTGGTCAAGAGAGGCATATTATACAGAATCAGTTGACTTTGGCTCTACAACAAGTGTACTTAATTCAATCATTCAGAGTGTTGATGCCAACGCAAGTCTAGATTCAGTTATCGGCGGTTTCCTCGGTTTGGGTTCAAAGTCAGGTGAGGTAGTAAATGGCGAAATGTCAGATTATCCCAATTATGCCCTTAAGGCAATGTGCTTAAACAAAAACGATATTCACAGTTGGTCGATTAATGATAACAGATATATGATTCGACTTAATGATTGCACAAATCCCGAAAGAAACGGCGATTCTGCACTGAATCACGCAACAAATGATTTCATCACATTCCAAGAGGTGAATGATAGTATTGTTGATGCCGTGGGAAGTTCAATGTCAGTGAATGCTGCAGATTCAACTGCTGAGTATAAGAATATTCTTCTTGTTGCAACAGTTGAAAATAATGAACTTGTAAATCTTGAAATTTCATATAATTTAGACTTTACAATGAAGTTAAAAATTTCAACATTTATGACTTCATCGGGCACAGGTGCAATACGCACTCAACTTGTGTATTCGAATTTTGCATAAGAATTATATATTTCATTGGTTTTATGAACTTGTAGGGGATGCCGACTCGGCGTCCCGCTCGAAAAAGAGTGCACAGGGGACGGTTCTCTGTGTTAGACGATTAAGATTAAGTAGGGGCGGGTCTCCGTGCCCGCCCGATACTCAAAAATCCATCCCCATCAAAATTTAATACCCAACCTCAAAGGACGAGGCTCACCCCCTCGTCCTAATTTTTTCACACAACTCCATTCTTAAAATATTTTTAAATAACTCTTGACTTTTCAATTCAATTTTGTTATCATATTCAAGCCGCATATTAGGGGGTAGTATGTCCTCAAGTTGGTAAGTATAATCCGAAACAGCCTGAAAACGGTCTTTTTTGAGCCTTTTCGGTGTTTCGTCCTCGAAAGGCAAAAGCCTTTCATCGTTCTCAACAACCAAAAAATCAACAAAAAATCTTTGTTTTCAGGTCGTAGATTTTTTGAATAGCAGATTTTTGTCAAGTTGAGGCATAAAACGGAGTAAATCCTAATGGATTTACGAGTATTTTAACGATGAATTGGCGAAAATATGCATTCAAAAAACTATTTCGGATTATACTTGCCAACTTGCATACTATAAGTGAGAAAATCCACCCTCAATAGCGAGTCTATATTTTAAGGTAGGTTAGAAAAAATGTACGCAATCATTGTAACAGGCGGCAAGCAGTACAAGGTAGCAAACGGCGACGTTGTATTCGTAGAAAAGCTTGACGCAGAAGAGAATGCTGAAATCACTTTCGACAAAGTTCTCGCAGTTGGTTCTGATGACGGTCTTACAGCAGGTGCACCTTATGTTGAAGGCGCAACAGTTACTGCTAAGGTTCTCAAGAACGGCAAGGGTAAGAAAATCACAGTATTTACTTACAAGCCAAAGAAGAACGAAAAGCGTAAGAAGGGTCATCGTCAGCCATACACAAAGGTTGAGATTACCGGTATCAACGCATAATGACAAAAGCAAAATTTCTCTTTTGTGAAGATGTAATTGTTTCATTTGAATTAAGCGGTCACAGTGGTGCAGGGCAAGAGGGTACTGACATTGTGTGCAGTGCAGTTTCTTCTGCAGTTTATATGGCGGCTAACACAATTCTTGAAATAATGAAAATCGAAGCAGAGACAGAAGTGACCGAGGGCTATTTTAAATTCACAATGAATTTAGCTGATGCCCAAAAATCGAAGGTAATTACTGACGGTCTATATTTGCATTTAGGTGAATTAGAGAGTCAGTATCCCAACAACTTGAAACTTGAAAGAGGTGTTTTTGATGCTTAAAATCAACATTCAGTTATTCGCTCATAAAAAAGGTATGGGTTCAACTAAGAACGGCCGTGACTCAGAGTCAAAGCGTCTTGGTGTTAAAAAGGCAGACGGTCAGTTTGTTCTTGCAGGTAACATTCTTGTTAAGCAGCGTGGAACTCACATTCATCCGGGCAACAACGTAGGCCGTGGTTCTGACGACTCACTCTTCGCACTTATCGACGGTAAAGTTAAGTTCGAAAGAATGGGCAAAGACAGAAAAAAGGTTAGCGTTTACGCAATTGAGCAGTAATTTGTTACAAATTTAATTCAAACCTAAAATAAGAGCAAGTGTCGGTGACACTTGCTTTTTTCTTGCAAAAAAATAAAGGAGTGAAATCACTCCTTTATTTTTTTATGAAATTTTCACACAGTCCATTGCAGGTACTGTAACACCGTTAATTGTTACGGCGGACTCGGTAAAGTTTACATAAACCTTTGTACTGTTGTTATATTCAGTACAGAAAACACCGTCCATTTCTTCATAATGAGCGGTCATTCGCTGGTCACGTAAATCACCGAGAGTGTCATTGGCTTTCAAATAAAAACTAACCATATCATTTATATTGTTATCATAATAATATTTGCCGTCAAGGTCTTCGCTGAATTTAGTGCAATACCAGCTTGAAGATGGCAAACAACCGTATTCAATCGCCTTTAAGAATGCTGTGCGGGGGTTATCCGAAGTGTTAATACCTGTTGCACTGTATTCAATAAAGCCGTGAAGCATAAGTTGAATAAAAGGCACACTCACGTAAGCGGGGCGCTCAGGTGACGCAAGTGCAGAAACGGGGATTTCTGAAATGACATTTGCAGATTTTATTGAATAGAAATTACCGGTTTCAATCATCATAAGTTTTGATGTTGCAAGTACGGGCATCTGTGCAGATATTTCTTTCTGTGAGGTGTTTCTTGAATAGAAGTCAGAAGAATAGTCAGAATAGAGATAAGTACCCACATCATTGAGAGAATACCCGTTAAAATTCACATCTGTTGAAAGTGTGAGAATATCTTCAATTTTATTTTCAAGTTTACTCATTTTAAGATGGCTCTGGGCTGTGGTAAAATCGGGAAAAGAGGTTTCACTTTCGTTTTTGATTTTAGCGCCATCAACTTTCAAAGCACCCGATGGGGTGTTTTTATATGTAAGAATATCCGTGTCAACAAATAAAGAGAATTTCTGACTGTTAATGTATGAATAAAGCTCATTGTATTGTTCGGCATTGCCCAATTCTTTTTCAAACTCACCGAATACGGCATTCGTACCATTATTGGCATTTTCGTAAATTCCGTTATATTGCAGATATACGTTATTGACACCTTTAGCCTTGAGTAGTGTCATAAGTGAGAGTGTCTGCTCAAAATTTGAAAGAACATTGTAGTGCCCTTTATTGTTTATGTAACCACCTTGAAGTGAAACAACAAGCGGAAGATATTCTTCGGTCACATTAACCGTTTTTGATGAAAGAACTGATTTTCTAATGAGGTTTTCACGGCAGGCAGTTGCCATACCTGAATATGTTGCAGATTTGCCCGAAAGAAAACGGTAACAGAGTGTAATCTCGTTTTTGTATTCATATCCAAATACTTTTTTTGTCTTATTTCCGCTTTCTTCTGTAAGAATATCGGTTGTTTTAAATATAGCACCAACGCTGTTAAGAGATTTTTCGCTGTTTCGTGTAGCATTTATTTCTGCTATTGAATCACCATTTTCAATTATACAGAGAAATGCACCGTTTGAACGTTTTATTCCGAAAGCACCTACAAGACATTGGGACCTCTGTGCATTGTGAACGGTTGCACTGTCTTCGCCATATACCGAAAGAGTGAGAGGAGTGAATTCACTGTCTTCAATTCCCGTCATAATAAGAGCACCGCTACCATCGGGTACAAAAATATAATCGTCTTCGCCGCTTTCGTCATAAGCACCGAAATGGTTGAGTAACCTGATTTCTTCAAGATAAACACCCTCGGGAAGTGCAACCGTGTTCATACTTAAGTTTACATAAAATGAACCGTCACGAAGAGTGTAGAGAAGTGTTAAATCCGCCCTTATTTGACCGTCAGTAAGTGTGTTAATATCCGCCTTGCCGGTTGCCTCATCAATGGCAATTGAATATTTCACAGAAACTCCGTCATCACCTGCGGTATATGACACGTTACCCCAGTTCACCGCATTGTCCTGCGAATTGAGAGTATATACATTTTCACTGCCGTCAGAAAGTGTAATTTCAACGGCTGAACTGTTAATCTCCTTATCAACTGAATTGAGAGGGAGTGCAGTCCAAACATTTCCTGAATTTGTATCACGAATTGCAGGTGTTACGGTTTGAGCATCAAAAAGAAGTTCAATAAGACCCGATTTTGCAATTACTGAGTAATTATTCATATCACTTTTGTGAAATTCATCACCCGAATACTCCGCAACAATCGAATTGAAAATTCCCTTGACAGTGCGTGTGGTGATTGAATTACCGCAAGATGCAAAAAGCATTGTTACCACACAGAGTATGGCGACAAATGACATAAATTTTGAATAACGATATTTTTTCATAAAGCTACTCCCGAGAAAAAAATAATGATAGAATATGCCTTTTCACATTCTATCATATTTTTATAAAAATATCAAATTTTTTACACCTTACAGTAATTTTAGTTAACCCGTCAGTTTTTTTCGCATATCTGCGAGAATTGTTTTTTCCCTGCGGGACACCTGCACTTGCGATATTCCGAGAATATCTGCGGTTTTACTCTGTGTCAACTCGTCAAAAAAACGCAGTTCAATAAGTTTGCGGTCACGGTCCGAAAGTCCATTTAATACCTGATGCACCGCAATTTTGTCGTCAATGGGTGAGTATTCGTCTTCGCAGGGTATGTCAATTTGTTTTTCGTCACCATCATTGTCGGTGGTAAGTGAAATTACAGGTTGCGAAATACATAAAAGTTGTGCAGTTTCTTCGATTGATATTCCCATTTTATCAGCAAGTACTGAAACTGTGGGCTCAAATCCATATTCTTTTTCATATTTTTCTTTGATTGCAGTGAGAATTCTTGCCTTTTCTTTTAAGGTACGGCTTATTTTCACCGCACCGCCGTCACGAAAAATCCGCCTTATTTCACCAAGAATTGATGGTACTGCATAGGTAGAAAAGGCAAAACCTAAGTTCTCATCAAATCCGTCAGCGGCTTTTATTAATCCAACACAACCCGCAGAGTACAAATCATCATACTCTACTCCTTTGCCAACAAAACGGGTGGCACAACTGCCTACAAGACCTAAATTATTGAGAATAAGTTCGTCCCTTGTCATTTTTCTTTGCCGTGTATTATTTTAGTAAGAGTTACGGTAGTGCCTGAATTCACCCTTGAACGTACCGAAAGCTTGTCCGTGAAACTTTCCATAACTGAAAAACCAAGCCCTGCACGGTCACCGCCAAGAGTGGTGAAAAGTGGCTCACGGGCTTTTTTTATGTCATTTATTCCGCAACCACGGTCACGAATTGTAATAACAATTTTGTTGTCATTGTGAATTTTTACCCCTATGTAAATTTTGCCCACAGTGTTGCGATAACCGTGGACAATGCAGTTTGTAACCGCCTCGCTGACCGCAGTTTTAATGTCGTTGATTTCTTCAACGGTGGGGTCAAGCTGGGCGGTGAATGCGGCAACGGTGGCACGTGAAAATCCCTCGTTTATTGAGCGACTGTCAAATGTCATACGAAATTCATTTATTACCATTTAATTTCACTCCTTTTTGTATAGTTGCAATTCTGTCAAGACCTGCAAGACGCATGACCTTGTAAGAATTATTTGAAAGTCCCGTAACCTCAAGACTTCCGCCGAATTGTGAGAGTAGCTTGTATCGTCCCATAACAAGACCAATTCCGGAACTATCCATAAATGTCACATCAGAAAAATCAAGAATGACCTTTTCGGGACGGCAATTTTCAATTCTGTCATCAGTTTCAAGGCGAATGGGCAGGGCGGTGTGATGGTCAATTTCACCATTTAAACGGCAGTTGAGCACTTGACCGTCAAAATCAATTTTTACACTCATAAAAAACATTCCTTTCTGTAATTAAATTTTATACTTGAATTCGTGAAAACATTGTCATAATAGTGCAAAACTTTCAGGTCACAAAAGATGCGTTTGTGTTGATTTTTGTCACCCTATTATTGATTGTGTGAAATATTTTTGATATAATAAAGAAAATTTATGAAAAGTGTTTAGGGTGAATGAGTATGCTATCATATACAAGTAATTATATTTTTTCTAACGGAGATACTTATGAGGGTTATTATGCTAATGGTAAATTGAACGGTCGAGGTAAATACACTTGGGCAAATGGTGATGTTTACGAGGGCGAATTTATTGATGATAAACGCACGGGTAAAGGTAAATACATTTGGATAAACGGAAATGTATATGAGGGTGATTTTGTCGCAGGAATTTTGATGGGTAAGGGTAAATTCATCTGGATAAACGGCGATGTTTACGAAGGCGATTTCATTGACGGTAAGCGTACCGGTAAAGGTAAATACACATGGGCAAACGGCAATTCCTATGAAGGCGATTTTATTGACGGTAAACTCACAGGCAAGGGTAAATATAATATGGACGGAAATACTTATGAGGGCAATTTTGTTGACGGTAAATTGCTTGGTAAAGGCAAATATACTTGGATAAACGGTGATGTTTACGAGGGCGATTTTGTTTATGATGTCCGTACAGGCAAGGGTAAATATAGTTTTGCAAACGGAGATGTTTATGAGGGTGATTTTGCAAATAATCAGTCCGCAGGCACAGGAAAATATACTTTTGCCAATGGTGATATTTACGAAGGTGATTTTGTAGATAATGCCCGCACAGGCAATGGTAAATACTGTTTTGCAAACGGCAATATTTACGAGGGTGGTTTTGTCAACGGCGAAATTGTGGGCAAAGGTAAATATACTTGGACTGACGGTGGTGTTTATGAGGGCGATTTTATAGATGGTAAGCGAGTCAAGGGTAAGCATATCTGGGCAAACGGTAATATTTACGAGGGTGACTTTAAAGATGACAAACGCACAGGTAAGGGCAAATATATCTGGGTGAACGGTGATGTTTACGAAGGCGATTTTATTGATGGTAAAATTACCGGATATGGAATAATGACAAAAAACGGCGAAACAATGAAAGGCTATTTTGAAGATGGTGTCCTCAAAGAATAAAATTAAGGTGATGTTATTATAGAAACATCACCTTTTTTATTGACGAAAAACTGGTACAACTGTATAATAAATTAACAACATTTTATGGGGTGGAAAAATGTCTGAAATCATTTTGAAAAATGAACCAATCACAGAAGAAATGCACACGTTAATCACTGAAAAAATCAGTCTTTATATGCAGGATATGATGAGTGATGTAAGAAAATCGTTCAGTAAATTTTATGCCCGTGAAGATTTTTTTGAACTCATTGAAGAATTGAAAAAAGAAAAAGGAAAGAGTTCATATAAATTCAGAAAAGCAGAGCTTGATGCAATGTTTATGGCAATAAGACTTAACACAAAGGCTGTTGACAATATTGTTATACTTGAAAGCATCGTAAGAGAGCATTGTAAAGGTAGAGAAGTAATAAAAAAAGAGCTTATCAAAGATTTTGTTTCAAAGTATAAAGAATTCCCCAAAAGTGAAGACTTTATGAAAAGAATCGTGCATCGTCTTGGTGGTAGTGAGTGCTTGGGTGAAACCGTGCGCCTTTCAATTGTGAAAAGATTTGTGAAATATACTGATTATTACACCGCTGCAGTAAAAAAAATAGTTGTTGAACAGTGCATTAATTCAGGCATAATAAAAGAAAATCATCGTTTTAGAAGTGCAGAGCAAAGAACGGAATTCGTTTTTGATAATATAGATGATTCTGTTTTTGAGGTGGCTTTCAAAAGAATTGAAGAAGCATCTACCACCAAAAAAAAAGATGAACTAAAAGACCAGTACAGGCTTCTCCGTCTTGCTGACGACCTTGCAAATTCACGTTTTATTACAAATGGCAGAACAAAAACAGATTTGTATCTTTTTGCAATGGCATATGATATGACATATTTCATTGACGAAACAGATGACTTTTATGATGAACAACGTGACATTCAAAAGAATCTTTTTGAAGATTATTACAACAATAATCTTCTAAGATTTTTAAGTGAGTCATATAAGAAAAACCCGGGCATACAAGAAAAAGAGCCGTCAGGTGAGGGAATAAACTATAAGAATTATGCAGAGGCAATTTATCTTTATTGCTTAAGAAAATATGAAAATCCAAAAGAAAAGATTAAAAAGGCAGAGGAGCTTATCAGCCGTTGTAAAAAATCAAATATTCAAAGAGATTATTCTTTAATTAATGAAGATGATTATACATTTGATTACAGAATAAGCTTTGTGGATAACGCATTGAAATTTAATGAAGATGATTTGGTTGAATATATCTGCCGTAATTATGAAATCGACAGAAGTGTTGGTGCAGGCTCGCCCATTACAGTGGCAAATGAACAGAAAATGGCATTTGACAACTATAATAATCTTGTTGGTAAAATTAAAAAATTGTATAAGGACGATTTAGGTGACATTCTTTATGATGCAACATTTTTAAAGTATCTTAAATACTTTAAGGTGTATAATGAAAATGGGGCAAATGAGATTGTTTCAATTGTGGGTAGTTATCTCAACGATGACAATCTTTTTTCATTGGAAGATGCAACTCAAATGACAAGAACAATCCTTATTTCAGTTTATTTTTATTATTTTCAACTTGATGAAAAATATAATAAGTACGCAAAAAGTGTGTCAGATTTGTACGTTAATTTCTGTAATGGGGTTAACAAGATTCTTGAAGATTCAAGATACCAAAAAATCAGCGAAAAGAATATCTTTGATATGTCAGTATTCTTCGCTATTTATATGAATAAAAATTAACCCCCTAAATAACAGAAATCGTCCTTTTGTGATAAAATAAAGTGAAAATTAAAGCGAAAGGACGGTTCGAAACCGGTGATATTATGAGTTTAATTTGTTATGCAAGAAGTTATCTTAAAGAAGGGGATATAATTGAATTAAAGGTTCAAAAGACAGACTCTCAGGCTTTAAGGTTTAAAATATTAAAATTTATTGGCGAGGGCGGTTCTTCAATATGCTATTATGCAGAGCATAACGGTATCTGTGGCAGATTGAAAGAACTTTACCCTACGTTTAATACAAGTACAGATAGTCGGGAATTTGATTGCTATTTACCAAGAAATAGTAGAAATCAACTTTATCCTTTAAACCCAATGCAAAAAGGTTGGTTGCAAGATGCAATAAAAGATAATATTCAGGCTTACACTTTATTAGATGAAACAAGAAGTGACAGCATACATCAGGTGCTAAATAATTATCTGCCCAATTATCAACTTTTATATGGATATGACCCCGAAAATCAAGATGCGGGTACATTATATGTGTGGACTCCTAACGATAAGTTTGGTAAAAACTATAAGGAATATCTTAAAGAGCTTCATAAAAATGCAAATGTTGAACCGGAACAGAAATTAAGCGAAATCTTAGACGTTGTGATTTCTTTGAGCGAATGTGTTTGTGCACTTCATAATGCGGGGCTTTTGCATATGGATTTAAAGCCCTCAAACTTTATGGTGTTATATGATGGAGCAAAAAATATAGAAGCCAATGACATTTTCTTGTTTGATATAAACTCGCTCACTCATTATTCAAGCCTAATGCCAAGAGTTGCTGGGACAAAGGGCTATAAAGCACCTGAAGTATCAATGGGTAAAGCTGATAATCGTACTGATATTTTTTCATTGGGTGCGGTGCTTTTTCGCTCAATTGTGGTGGCGGACAATATAAAACTATATGACATTGATTATTATGATGATTTGGTAAATATTTTGAAAAAATCCATGTTATTTGCAAGTTCAAAAATCAATTCAGATGAAGTTTTATGTGAAAAACTTGTAGAGATTTTAAAGAAAACTTTGGCATATCATCGTCAAGAGCGATATGGCAGTTGCGAAGAACTTTTAAGTGATTTAGAAATAGCAAAAAAAAGACTCAGTTATCTAATTGCAATCAATATGTATGAAAATACTGATAAAAAGACCGAGTATATTCCAAATCCAATAGACACAAAAAATATTGATTTGCCGGAAGATTTAATAGCTTTGACAGAAAAAATCGCCGAAAATGTTCACGAAGTGTGGGCGCAGGGCAGAATTTCACAGGGGTGGAAATATGGTGAAAAACGTGACGACAATGCTAAAACAACGCCTTGCCTTGTTCCATATTCACAACTTAGTGAAGAAGAAAAAGATTATGACCGTAATACCGCAATAGAAACTATCAAACTCATAATTGCGTTGGGTTATAAAATAGAAGAATAAAATAGCGGAGATGATTGGTTTAATTAAAAACTGACATCTCCGTTTTTACAAAATATTACATATTTATAGACATTTCGCCCCCTTGATGATATAATTTCATATATGGATTTTATCAGTAGTTACATAGGAAGAGAGTGCTTTTATGAATTTCTTATTGTGGTTGTTTGGTAATGAAGTTAATCTGTTTATAGGAATGGGATTAATTTCTGCAATTATACTTGCAGCATCTTTAATAAGTGCAATTTTTAAGTACCAAAAAAGAAAATATCAAAAATATGTTTTGAATGCCCTTGATGCAATGATTTTTGGAATGTTTGCGGCATTATTTGTGCTTTTCTTACCGATTTGCATTCGAGAATCAAACCCTGTTGAGTGGTCGGGGTATGTTAAATGTGTGGCTGATGCAATACTCAACTCAATGAAGGTGTTTATTGTTGACGGTGATGTCAATTCAATAACCGATGCGATAAAACCCATTTTGTTGGGTAAATCGTGGAGCGGTTTTTACTTTATGTACTGTTCGCTTCTCTATATAATGGCACCGGTAATTACAGTAAGCTATGTATTATTGCTGTTCAAAAACGTATTTTCTAAATTAAAATTCAAATTTTCAACTTTAAGACCAATATACATAATGTCCGACCTGAATGAGCGTTCAATTCATCTCGCACGTGACATATGGGAACACAATAAAAAGGCAAAAATTGTTTTTTGTGATGTTTTTGATGAAGATGTTGAGTCAAATAAAGGACTTCTTCTCAAAGCGAAAAGAATTAAAGCAATCTGCCTTGATAAAGAGATTACAGATGTCGATGTAAGTAAAAAGAAGAAAAAAATAGAGTTTTTCCTCATTGATGAAGATGAATCTAAAAACGTAAATCAAGCACTTGCTATAATTAAGGAAAATAAAAATAAGGTCAACAGAAAAGTATTTGTGTTTGCATCAGGTGTGAGCAGTGCATATATAATTGATTCTGCTGACAAAGGAATTGTTATTGAAACCGAAGAAAATCAACAATTTGATAATAATGAAATGGTTGATGATTCCAAAAGCTTTAAAGTACGCCGAGTTGATGAGGCTCAGTCTTTTGCATGGCGAACATTTGAAAATTCAGACATTTTTAGTCGAACAACTCAATGTGAAGAAATAATTGAAGAAAATGGCGAAATTCAAAAAGAAAAAATCAAAGTTTTGTCAATAATGATTGTCGGTTTCGGCAGATATGGTCTTGAACTTCTTAAAACTGCATTGTGGTTTTGTCAGATGAATGGTTATCGTCTTGAAATCAATGTTATTGATATGATGCCCAATAATAGCGACGGAAGTCACGAAATAATTTCAGGATTAAATCATGAGTGCCCTGAAATACTTTCAACCAATAACAGAAGGGTGAAGGGCGATGCCTTTTATGATATTGAGTTTTTTACGGGTGTAAATATTTTTAACGATAGTTTTGATAAGATTTTTTATTACAATGGTGACGATAAAGAAAAACTTCGAATTGCACAGCGACTTGCAAGAACCACTACAGCCTTTATTGTTTTAGGTGATGACGATAAAAATATTGAAGCAGCAGTTGAGCTTCGCCGTGCATTCGAAAGAGTTAAAAAGATTGCTAAAAATGATGATTTGAAAATAGAAGTCAGCGGTGCTGATTTCCCAGGCATTTATGCGGCAGTTTTTGATGAACTCAGATATATGAATGTTCATAATGATGCACCCCTTAGAAATCACAAAGAACAGTACTTTAATATCAATTTCATAGGTGGTTTATCAGAACAGTACAGTTACAATAATGTTTATTGTGATGCTAACGAGAAAAAGGCATACAAATATCATGTTCAATGGGTTGACGAAGAAGCGAAAAAAGAAAAATGGAGTTCAAAAAAGATTTCTGATTGCAAGAAAGCTGCTCTTGAGAATTATGAAAGGTTTGAATACGGACGTAATTCATCAATATCAAGGGCAATGCATATTGAAGCAATTTCAAAACTTGAAGAGTTCAAGACACTCGGTGACAAACAACCTGAATTGGAGCATTGTCGTTGGAATGCTTATATGCGTTCAATAGGTTATATTTATAATCCTGTAAAAGATGACCGTGCGAAAACACACAAAGACCTCGTACCATTTTCAATTCTTGACCCCAAACAGAAAGATAAAGATAAAGAACTTGAGAAAAAATAGTTTACAATTATTGAAAGAGGATTTTTATGAATTACGCAAACATTGAAATAGCCCTTATGGCACTTATTCCTTCTTTTTTACTTTGCAATTATATTTTCAGAAAAGACAAGAAAGAAAAAGAACCGCCAATGCTTTTGCTTCTTCTTTTTGTCGCAGGTGTTGTGTGTTATATTCCTGCAATTTTGTGCGAAAATGCATTGATGGGTATTTTCAGAGAACTTATGTCTGACTATTTAATAACTACTGTTGACGGAAGTGTGAATTACACAACAGTTTTTGCAGCCACAGGTCACGGTATTTTAAATACATTTGTTGCAGTGGCAATCGTTGAAGAAATAGCAAAATGGACAGCACTTTTTCTCATTACAAGTAAAAACAAAAATTTCAATTGTCTTTTTGACGGTGTAGTTTATTCAGTATTTGTGTCCTTGGGCTTTGCAACTGCAGAGAATATCCGTTATGCTCTTGTGGGTGGATGGGATACACTGGTAATGCGACTTATAACATCATTACCCGGTCATATCTTCTTTGGTGTGGTTATGGGTTATTTTTACACAATGTGGCATTCATACAATATGGCGGTAAAAAGTGAGAAAAAATTGGGCGAAAAAAATATTGTTGCAGTTTTCTCTCCGTTTACATCGGGTAAATGTTTTGTATTGACAATTGTTGCCCCAATACTACTTCATGGATTTTACAGTTTTGCAGGTTCATATTCAACAACATTGATGACGGCTTTATTCTATATCACAGTAGGAGTTTTCTATGTGGTTTGCTTTATGAGTATTCGTCGTCTTTCACTTGCTGATACTGAAAAGCATAAAATTGTAAGTGATATGCTTATAAAAAAATACCCCGGAATAAAAGCAAGGGTAGAAGACCTTGTTGCATTCATCGAAGAATGAGGGGTGCATTATGAGAAAAAACAGTAAGAAATTCGGTTTTTTAGATTTTATAAGCCTTATTGCCATTATTCTTTTAATTTTGAGTAATGTGAATACTGATAATGTTCCAATTCCTGACGATGTAATTGAATCAACAACGGAATATGTTGACTATGACAATAATACAGAAGATTTAACCGAAAGCACAACAGAAGATTTAGAAGAAGCAGACGGACTGTACTCACCAAGACCTGACGATTATTATCTTCAACTTGACAGGGCAGGTAAAGAGATATATAGCGAAATTTATAAGGCTGCAGGTGAGGGAAAAACTTCTTGTAAATTTAAAAATATTGATGTGGATGCATATTGCAATTCTGTGAAATCTGCGGTTTATGCATTTGTTTTTGACCATCCCGAATATTTTTGGTTTAACAATGGTCATAAATATACATATGGCTTGGGAAATTTTGAAGTAGAATTGGGTGTTGATGATTATTGGCAATACTCAATGAATAAAAACAAATACACTGACTCGTTGCAAAAGAAAGTTGATGAAATTGTTGCAAGGGCAAACAAATTCGACACCGATTACGACAAGATTAAATTTGTTCACGATTACTTAGTGAATACTGTGGAATACGATTATAAGGCATTGGAAGAAATTAACAGCGGTGGCACAAAGACCACATCAAGTAAACAGTCTGCAACACCTTATGGATGCCTTGTTAACGGAAAAGCAATTTGCAGCGGATATTCTGAAGGCTTTCAGCTTATAATGGATGAACTCGGAATTGAGTGTAACAGTGTGTGGGGTGATGCGGGTGGTCCTCATCAATGGAATGTTGTAAAGCTTGACGGCGATTATTATTTCATTGACTGCACTTGGGATGACCCCAAAGGTGTGAATGAAGTTCAATATGATTATTTCTTAATTAACTTAAAAGAAATTTCAAAAACACATACACCTGACAACACATTCGTTTATCCACAATGTACCGCAACTAAATATTAAAAAAGTAAGAGGCTGTAAAAAAATGAAAGTTTTTTACAGCCCTTTTTATATCTATTATTCTTTTTCAATTGCCGCAAGTTGTGTGTTTACATCAATGATTTTCTGATAAATTTCATCGTCGAATTTTTTCTTGCGGTCATAGGTGTAAAGTCCGTTCTGCTCTTGCTCAATGTCATAAAGTTGAGTGTAGCAGAAACCGAACATCTTATAATTACTCATAATTACATCGGTGAGTCCCACATATCTTTGGGCGAATTCTTCGGGAGTTTTAACATCTTCGCCGTATCCCCAAGATTTAATTGACTCATCGCTTACCCATTTAATACCGCCGTATTCACTGATAAATACGGGTTCGCCTCTGTAAGTTTGTCTGCCACCATTTTCAACAAGTACATGTTGATAAAGATAATCTTCAGTCATAAAACGGTCATAGTTTTTCTTGAAGAAATCCACATCATAACTGTAATCGTGCAAGTCAAAAATATCAGTTTTCACGTGAAAATTACCACTTGTGTCAATACAGGGTCGGGTGGGGTCAACTGCTTTTGTGTAGTCATAAACAGTTGCTAACAACGGGTCATATTGAGGTCTGCCTTTGTAATTCCAGGTTTCGTTGAATGGGCACCAACCAATGAGTGCGGGGTGATTGAAATCACGTGCTATTGCCTCTTTCCATTCATTTAAGAATACATCAACACTCTTGGGGTTTGAGTAGTCAAGTCCCCAGTTTGCGTATTCACCCCATACTATGTAACCCAATTGGTCTGCATAATACAAGAATTTCGGGTCAAATACTTTCTGGTGAAGTCTTGCACCATTGAAACCAAGAGCCATTGAAAGTTCAATGTCCTTTATTAAATCCTCATCGCAGGGGGCGGTGTAAATACCTTTTTTATAGAATCCTTGGTCAAGGACTAAACGTTGGAATACACTTTTTTCATTGATTAAGAATTTGTATCCGTCAAGTCGCACATTGCGAAGACCAAAATATGAATGAACTTTGTCATCACCAAAAGTGATTTCAAGGTCATAAAGACGCCCGTTTCCTACTTCCCAAAGATGAGTTTCGTCGAGCTTAATCTGTAAAGTTTCGTTGCCACAGGCATCTTTGAATTCTGTTTTACCCACACTCTTACCCTCATAAAATGCTTCACAACAAAGCTCTGCTCTGCCATTAAGATTTATATTGAGAGTAACAAGTCCGTTTTTGTGGTCCGGATAAATCTTGAAATCTTTTACGTAATTCTGTGGCACATATTGAATGTAAACACTCTGCCAGATACCCGTTGTGCGTGTGTAGTCACAGGCGTGACTCTTTTTCCATTCACTCTGTTTACCACGGATAACAAAAGGATTTTTAACATTGTCCTCACAGAGTACAAAAATCTCATTTTCACCGTCAACCGCAAGGTCAGTAATGTCAAATTCAAATGATGCGTAACCACCCTTGTGCCTACCCGCTAATTTGCCGTTTATAAGTACAGTTGTAAGGTGGTCAGCCGCACCAAAGCACAAAAATATGCGATTATCGGATTTTTTTATTTCAACAGTTTTCTTGTACCATACCATATTTATAAAATCTTTGTACCCAATGCCCGAAAGTTCACTTTCGACACAGAAAGGTACATTAATTTTATAAGGATAATTGTTGCTTTCACGTACTTCAATCGCTTTTGCCTCATCAGTTGAAAATTTAAACCCCACTTTAGCCTTTTGAAAGCCGAAATCCCATTCGCCGTCAAGATTTATGAAATTATCCCTTTCGAATTGCGGATTTGAATGTTTCGCCATTTTAATATTCATAATGCATCACCAAAGAGATAATATCATAAATTTTCACATATATCAATAAATAACTTGCAGTTGTATTATAAATAAAAGGTAAACTGGGGTTTGTAGGTTTCTTTGTGTCATTCTGAGAGAAGCGAAGAATCTCTGTTTGGTTGAGATTCTTCGTCACTGCGTTCCTCAGAATGACATTACTTGTAGATAGTATTCACCCCGACAAATTCAAATTTATCTGCACTTAAATAATTAAAAGCATCTTGTTTGTGAATTGGCTTTTGTGCTATACTATAAGTCGGTGATATATATGTGGAATAAATTTAACTGGGCAATTTTAGGTTGTGGCAATATTGCAAACGATTTTGCAAGAGAAATGAATAAAATGGGCGGTAAAGTCCATTCAGTTGCTAACCGTACTTATGAAAAAGCAGTAGCCTTTGCTGAAAAGTATAATATTGAAAAAGTCTATGAAAACATTGACGATGTTTTTACCGACAGTAATGTTGATATTATATATATTGCCACACCTCACAACAAACATATTGACTACATTCTCCATTCCCTTGAGAATAATAAACACGTGCTTTGCGAAAAGGCGATAACATTAAATTCTCAAGAATTAAATCAAGCCGTTAAACTCGCAAACAAAAATAATCTCATATTAGCCGAGGCTATGACAATTTACAATATGCCACTTTATACCGAACTTGAAAAAATCGTCAGTACAGGAAAATTAGGCGAATTAAGACTTGTACAGGTGAATTTCGGCAGTTTTAAAGAGTACGATATGACAAATCGTTTCTTCAATATGAATTTGGCAGGTGGGGCACTCCTTGACATCGGCGTTTATGCACTTTCTCTTGTGAGAATGTTTATGAATACAAATAATTCAGAAATCCATTCACAAGTAAAATTCGCTGAAACCGGTGCGGACGAGCAATCAAGCATTATTATCAAAAATGATAAAGAGCAAATGGCAAGTGTGACCCTTTCACTTCACGCAAAACAACCGAAACGTGCCACAATTTGTTATGATAATGCCCATATTGAGATTTTTGAATACCCACGTGCCGATAAAGCAGTAATTACATATACAAATGACGGGCACACAGAAGAAATAACAGTGGGTGAACTCCAAGATGCACTTTGTTATGAAATCGAGAATATGGAAAACGCAATTTCAAGTGGCAAAAACACAATGAAACTTGATTATACAATTGATGTAATGAATGTTATGACAATGTTACGAAATGATTGGAATATGAAATATCCCGAAGAGCTTTAAGAGTCGATGCCTTCGACAATACATAAAAAGGACGAATACTTATGAAATATTATGCTGTATCTGATTACTATGAGTGCTTTGAAAAATATTCAAGAAAATTTAATCGAGATTTTGATAGTATGATTATTGAAATTTGTGATGATGATTTACCTGAAGTAAGAAAACTTTTTTCGCAGTGTTTAAATGATGAAATTAAAGGATACTACGAAAAATATGGTATTACTTTTTGGGGAAATAAATCAGGTGCATTTCAGATTACCCCTAATGAAATAATAAAGGACGAAGATGTCAGAATTTCATATAAAGAAATTATGAGTATGTATAAATGCAGATGTAAGGTCGCTAAAGGAACACTAAAGACTGAAAAACAGGCGAAAAAAAGTCTTTGCAAGAACAAAGACGCAAAAATACATAAATTATTTACAATTTCATCGTTCAAGAGATATGTTTACACAGGCGAAAAGTTCAATATGGCATTTAGGCTTAAAAAGTGTAAGTCAGAAAATCAACCCATAGTATTGTATTTTCACAGTGGTGGCAATGGCGGTAACAGTAGAAAAGCACTTGAAGAATTCTATCTTCCTTATCTAAAAATGCTAAATAGAAAATGTACAATAATTATTCCTCAGTTACCTAATGATGTTGTGTTTGAAGATTACATAGCAGGAATAAAAGAAGTAATTGAAATCATCGCAAAAGAAGTAAAGGCAGACAATAATAGAATTTATGCTTTTGGTGGTTCGGCGGGTGGACGTTGTACTTGGCAGTTAGCTTTTGATTATCCGGATTTTTTAGCTTGTGCATTACCGATATCGGGCGAAATAAATGCAATGAATGAAAATAAAAATATTGATTTATCCCATATGAAAAGATTTCCAATCTGGGTAACTCATTCTGCAGATGATTGCATTCTGCCTATTGACCACGATGATTATGCCGTTAAAAAACTGCAGGAAATGGGTGCACCTGTGAAATATACTCGTTACGAAAAGTATGGTCACGGACTAAAAGTTGTATATAATTTTTATTTAAGAGAAAAATGGGTGGATTGGATGTTTGACCAATCCTTAGAGAAAAGATAAAAGGATGCGTAAGCATCCTTTTTTTATATTATTATTACACCTAATCCTTCACCAAATGTTCCGCCGTTTTTAATGTATTCAGCGGTAGATTTTTGTAAGGAACTCTTTTGCGGTATTTTATCAACATATCCATAACTGCCGGTTTCCTTTTTATTTTTCATAAGGTCGGCAGTTTTAAATTTTTTACCATAAAGCCAAAGATATGTCTGTTGGGGACTTTCTTTTGATTCAACAATTTCAAACAATTTTTGAAATTTTAAAATATTACTGTTTTCCGGCATAAAATCTCTGTTGTGAGGGTACAGCAACCAACTGTGGCACATAAATTTGTTGTTTGGATATTCAGGAAAATATTTTGTAAAAAATTCTTTTGCCATTTGTAAAGATTTCTCACAAGCTTCAAAATCTAACTTTTCGCCACGTGAAATATGCATATTTATAATTTTATCGCCAAAGTTGATTTTATTTCCGTCTTTACTATATGGAGTTTTATAATACCAAAAAAGCTTTTGATATTGAAGCCTGCCAATTTTAAAAATATTTAAGTTCATATGGTGCATAATCCAATGAAGTTCATAAAGTCCGTCTTCATTTGTTCTGTCTTTGTGGTCGATTATCCAGATTTTTATGTCACTCATTGTATCCCAAAAAATTTCTTCGCAAATGCCTTTTTCTTTATACCTGTCCCAAACAGTGGGTAGAAAGGCATAAACTAATGCTAATTTCATCATAGGTTTTTGCTTCAAAAAAATTTCCCAACGATTTTTTTTACAAAACAAAAGATAAATTCTTATTTTAGTCTTGTTTTTGTTTATGTATTTTTCAATTTTATTTGCTAAATCTTCGTTTGAGTAAATCTTTAAAAAAATCTCTTTTGACCGTTTAAAATCCAACATAAGTTTTCTCCTGCAATTTGTTTAATTCATTTTATCATAAAATACATAAAAATCAAATATGTTTGTAGTTTTTTAATTTAATAAATTGTGGGTTTGTAGAATTGAATGCAAAATGCAAAACACAAAGTGTAAAATATTGGGTCTGCGACGCCCCCCCTTCCGTCACTCGCTTTGCTCGTGCCACCTTAATTCTCGCCTGCCGGCTCGGTCGGTGCTTCTGCTTCGCAGAGGTGTCCACCGGACACCCGCACCCTCGCAGGGGGGAAGGCTATGTTTGGGCTCCACCCTTGAGGGGGAGCTGTCTGCGAAGCAGACTGAGGGGGGTATCTTAAAAGAGCTCGACAAATTCACATTTGATAATAAAAATACATTCTCGCAACTTTTTTTCCGTGATAATAGTAAAATTTGCCAATATAATACAATTTGTAAGGTTGCTTTTTGCAAGTGATTGTAATCACTGCGGTGCATTAGGGTATCCCGAAATGTATGCCAAAGAATCTTACGCTCTGGCAGTCGAGTTTATCGACGGGGTTCAACTCCCCATTTTTCGCAGGTTCGAATCCTGCAAGGGCTAACCACCTTTCTAGTGGATTAGGAAATTTCTGAATTATATAGATTTATTACTAAAATGAAGAAAATTCTACGAATTCCTGCTCATATGGGCAACACCCGTTTTGCCTTGTCTTTGAAAGGATACCGTTGATTGCAAGTAAGGGTCAGGCATTTCGCTCCGCTTTTACCGAATGTCACTTAATTTCAGAGCCGCAGAATGTGTGGGGAATTCCACCCTCGCAATATTAACTCTTGGAGGTTTTACATATGAAAACAATTATTAACGAAAATCAAAAAGGCTTTCTTTTCAAAAACGGAAAATTCATAAAAGTTCTCGATTCAGGCAGATACTACACCTTTGGTGACAAAACAATTGAGGTTGTACCTTTGTCCGCAATTGTTCAATCTGCATTCTGCTCACCCGAGCAGTTGCGTCAGAATGAAAAATTTAAAGAGTTAACCGAAACCGTTGAGGTCGGTGCAAATGAAAAGGCATATCATTTCTGTGATGACAAATTCGTAAGTCCTCTTTTTTCGGGTAAATATGATTATTGGAAAGAGGGACACACTCACAAATTCATAAAAATCAACCTTTCAAACCCTGAAATTGATGAAAACGAGTCAGTTGATTTTTCAAAACTCAGCCACCTTTATCACTACCTTGAGGTGAATGTGAGAGAATATGAAAAAGGACTTGTTTATTTTGATAATAAATTTGTCAAAATACTTGAACCCGGTACATATCGCTATTGGCGTACAAATGTTGATGTGCGTGTGCAGATTGTTGACACCCGACTTTTACAAATGAATATTATGGGTCAGGAAATTCTGACCAAAGATAAGGTTACTGTTCGTACATCTTTAATGTGTACCTACCGCATAACAGATTACGTTAAGGCTTATAATGAAATTGAAGATTTCAGAGAGCAGATTCATATAATCGCACAGCTCGCAATGCGTGATTATGTGGGCAAATGTAATATTGATGAAATTCTTGAAAGCAAAGAGCAGATGGGCGAGTACATTCTTGAACGTTTGAAAGCAAAAGAAAAAGAATTCTTTGTTGAGTTCTTCGACGCAGGTGTTAAGGATATTATTCTTCCCGGTGAAATCCGTGACATTATGAATACTGTTCTTATTGCGGAAAAACGAGCACAGGCTAACGTTATTACCCGCCGTGAAGAAGTTGCATCAACTCGTTCATTACTTAACACTGCAAAGCTTATGGACGAGAACAAAACCTTATATAAACTCAAAGAGCTTGAGTACATTGAGCGAATCTGTGAAAATGTGGGTAACATCACCGTAAACGGCTCACAGGATTTGCTTACTCAACTCACTACAATACTTAAAAAGGAGTGATAAAAATGTTAGAATTACGTGGAAAATACAATACCGCAATAGTTTATACAGATATAATTGAAAATTCTGCCATTAGTCAGATTATAGAGCTTTGCAATCAGGAATTTGCAAAGGGTTGTAAAATCAGAATTATGCCCGACGTCCACGCAGGTGCAGGGTGTGTAATCGGCTTTACGGCGGATTTGGGCGAAATGGTAATACCGAATATCGTGGGTGTTGACATAGGCTGTGGAATGCTCACAGTTGAATTGGGCAAAGTGGATATTGATTATCAGGTACTTGACGATTTAATTCGAGAGAGAGTGCCAAGTGGCAGAAATGTACACGAGTGCAGAAAATCTCGTTTTCCTGACTTAGAAAATCTTTATTGCTATCGCAATCTCAAAGATTCAGTACGAATTGAGAGAAGTAAAGGCACCCTTGGTGGCGGTAATCATTTTATTGAGGTGGATATTGACGATGATGACAATAAATACCTTGTAATTCATACGGGTAGTCGCAATTTGGGCAAACAGGTTGCCGAGCATTATCAAAAAATGGCTTATGACATTTTACGCGGTGCAGATGCCTTGTTTGAGGAGCAAGAGAAATTGATTGCCCGTTACAAAGCGGAGCACAGAAAAAAAGAGATTGAGTCCGCCCTTAAGGAGCTTAAAAAGAATTTTAAGGCAAAGTGGACCGATGTACCCAAGGATTTATGTTATCTTACGGGTAAGTACCGAGAAATGTATCTTCACGATATGAAAATCTGTCAGGAATTTGCAACAAAAAACCGTTTGCAGATTGCCAATACAATTCTTAACGGACTTTTCGGTAAAGCCTTGTCGGATTATTCATACTTTGAAACAATTCACAACTATATTGACCACGAAACTAATACCGTGCGAAAGGGTGCAGTGTCTGCAAGAAAGGGCGAAAAGCTCTTAATCCCAATAAATATGCGTGACGGCAGTTTAATTTGTATTGGTAAAGGCAACGAGGAATGGAATTGCTCCGCTCCCCACGGCGCAGGTCGTCTTTTTAGCCGTGGTGACGCAAAAGAGAACTTCAGCCTTGAGGAATTTGAGAAAGCGATGGAAGGCATTTTCACAACCTCAGTTGATACAAGCACCATCGACGAAAGCCCAATGGCATATAAAAATATGGAGGATATTGTAAATAACATCACCCCCACCGCAGAGATAATCAAACGAATAAAGCCTGTTTATAATTTTAAAGCAGGGGAGTAGATAGTTTCTTTTTCCCCAATACTTCGTGGCTTTCGGCTCGCAGTATATTTATACAGCTTCGCCTCTGCCACATTGTCTTGCGAAAAAATAAATCTATCTACTAAAAAATGTTTCTTTTTCCGCAATATTGCGTGGCTTAAAAAAGTAGGGGACGATGCCCACATCGTCCCGCAATAGCAAATGGAGTGATACATATTGAACTTTATAAAAAAATTTTTAAATCTGTTCACTAAAACTAAAACGGATAATACTTCTTCCTTGCCCAAGTGGGAAGAGGTTGTAGAAAAGTGTTACGGGCAAGAAATAAGTTTAATTCCCGAATATACTGTTGAAAAAGTTATTTATACAAAGGCGAAAGATTTTCGAGTGATACTCTACAAAAAGAAGAATAAAGATATGTATTTTACCATATACGAAAAGCTTTATGCTTGGGACGAAGAAGAATTACAGTATGGTTGTAATCTGCCGGGATATTGGTGTCCCACAGGCGAAAATACATCGGTTTTTGATACACTTGAAACTGCTGAAAGAGAAATATATTCAATGCCGGAATTTAAATAATACCTTTACACCACAAAATCTATGTATTTTGTGGTGTATTTTTGTAAAAAATTAAAAAAATTTTATTTTTGCAATACTTTGTTAACAAATATGTGGTATAATGCTTTTATAATAGTGAAATTGTGCCCATATGGGTTTTTCGAGGTGGAATATTTTGAAAAAAATAGCAGGCTTTATTGTTGACAGACATAAAATCATATTGGCGGTTATGCTTATTATCTGTGCATTTTGTGCCGCACTTATTCCTAAAGTTACAATCAATACGGATATGACTAAATATCTGCCCGAAGATTCATCAATGAGTCAAGGTATTGAAATAATGAAGCAGGAATTCAAAGATATGACAACGACTCAGACGATTCGTGTTATGTTCAAGGATTTGAGCGGGAATGAAATCAATTCTATCAGAAAACAGCTTGAAAGCATAAATTATGTTGAAAGTGTTTCCTATGTTGAAGAAAGCGAAGATTATAATAAAGACGGTTATACAAAATTCGTTGTAAACACATCTTATACATACGGCTCACCCGAAGAAGTATCAATTGAAAAGGCTATTGAAGAACAATTTGCGTCTTATGATATGCAATATATGAATGACGACTCAAACAGTATGAAAATGCCATGGCTTATGGTTGCCGCTGCAATTGTAATTCTTTTAATTATTCTTTTCATTATGAGTAGTTCGTGGTTTGAACCAATTCTCTTTATGGCAACAATCGGTGTGGCGATTGTCATCAATATGGGCACAAATTTGGCACTCGGTGAGGTTTCACAGATTACAATGTCAATTGCTGCAATCTTACAGCTTGTGCTTTCAATGGACTATTCAATTATTCTTGCAAACCGTTATCGTCAGGAAAAAGAAAAACATGACACTATTGAAGATGCAATGAAAGTGGCTTGGTGTAATGCATTTTCATCAGTTACAAGTAGCGGTATGACAACAGTTATCGGTCTTATTATGCTTGTGTTTATGAGCTTCAAGATTGGTATGGATTTGGGAGTTGTACTTGCAAAGGGCGTACTTCTCAGTATGGTTTGCGTTCTTACAATTTTGCCTGCACTTCTTTTAATGTTTGATGAGCAGATTGAAGACAGCGAAAAGAAAGAACTTCATATTCCAATGGGCGGACTTTCAAAGTTTGAATTCAAATTGCGACACGTACTTGCTATTATTTTTGCAGTTATTTTTGCTGGTTCATCATTTTTACAGACCACAGCAAAAACAGTTTATTCATTATCACCCGAAGACCCAATTGCAGAGGTTTTCACTCCATCAAACCCCATTGTTATGCTCTATAATAATGAAGACGAAAATGTGATTTCAGAAATGGCATCACAACTTGAAAGTGATGAGAACGTTAAGAGTGTAATGACCTATTCCAATACTCTCGGTAAAAAGTTTACCTCTGTGGGAATGGTTGATATGATTGATAGTATGGGTGTGCCAATCAGTATTGACTCATCACTTCTTGATATTATTTATTATAGTTACTACAGCGGTGGTAATTATCTCACAATGACTATCAGTGAACTTTTCGATTTTATTAATAATGAAATTGTACCAAATCCAATGTTCTCTGACTTCATTAGTGCCGATATGGTTGTAAGTCTTGACGATATGCAAAAATTTGCAGACCCAGAGGCTCTCACAAAACCAATGATTGCAGAAGAACTTGCACAACTTTTTGGCATTGATGCGGGGCAGTTGAAACAGTTGTTTGTGCTCTATTACAGTAAATACAGCGGTGCAGATTTTGGCACAATGACCTTGCCGGTATTCGGTGATTTTGTGGTTAACGAGGTTGCAAAAAATGAGCTTTATTCTTCAATGATTGACAAAGAGTCAAAGTCACAATTGAGTATGCTCACCACATTTACCAATAAAGAAGAAATCACAAAGAAACGACTTTATACTGAAATGGCAGATGTTCTTGGTATTGAGGTAGAACAAGCACAGTTGCTTTATGCTTATCATAGTGCATATCAAAAGAATCCCGATGCAGTTGATGAAGATACAGTTTTAAGCACATTTCTTGCATCATATCTTTTCGGTAGTTCCTATAAACTCTCTATTTATGAAATGATTAACTTTATTGTTGAGAATGGCGACAATTTTGCTTCTGCAATGGATTCTTCAACAATGTCAAAACTTAAAATGGCACAACAGATTGTTAATGGTACAAAGAAGGGGACTGCATACACTCCCGAAGAACTTGCAAAGATGGTAAAAATGAATCCTACACAGATTCGTCAATTATATCTTCTCTACATCTGTGAACACGGTGATACAAGCGAGTGGAAAATGTCAGTTCAGAAGTTTGTAAGTTTTGTGCTTTTAGATGTGTTGCCGAATAAAACCTATGCAAGTTTCATAAAAGAGGATATGGTTGACCAACTTAAAAATGCGAAGACATTGATTGATGCGGTTGTGCTCAAAAAAGCATATTCACATTCTGAACTCACAACACTTCTCAGCGGATTTACTGACCAACTTGACGCAAATACAATGGAGTTACTTGCTCTCTACTATTCAAGTCTTAAAGAGGCAAATCCCGAATGGACTTTGACCATTGAAGAAATGTTCAGGTATCTTTCAGAAAATATGATGAATGACCCTAAATTTGAAGCATTTTTAAGCGAGGATATGAAAAATGATATTCTCGATATGAAAGAACAACTTGACGAGGGTATCAGTCAACTTTTAGGTCCAAATTATTCCCTTATGATGATTGAAACATCACTTCCCGTTGAGTCAGATGAAACAAGTCAGTTTATGGTATCACTCAACGATATGATTGATACAAACCTTAATA
The DNA here is from genome assembly GCA_045594885.1 of Candidatus Fimenecus sp. Classification (GTDB taxonomy): domain Bacteria; phylum Bacillota; class Clostridia; order Oscillospirales; family Acutalibacteraceae; genus Fimenecus. The sequence goes on from JAZNZJ010000001.1 coordinate 27,278, forward strand.
ACGAGGTTTATTTAATCGGTAATACACCTATGAGTTATGAAATGGAGCAGAGCTTTGACGAAGAATTACTTCTTATAACCATACTTACTGCGGTGGCAATTTTTGTGGTTGTTATGATTACATTCCGTTCAATTTCAATTCCATTAATTCTTGTGTTGCTTGTGCAGTGCGGTGTGTTTGTCACAATGAGCATAAATGCTCTTATGGGTTATAGTACATTCTATCTTGCGTTGCTGATTGTTCAATGTATTCTTATGGGTGCAACAATCGACTACGGTATTCTCTTTACAAATTATTATCGTGAAAGCCGCAAAACAATGGATGTAAAAGAAGCACTCGCAGAGGCTTATAATGGCTCAATTCATACAATTCTCACATCGGGACTCATTATGGTTGTAGTAACCGGTACAATCGGATTAAGCCCCGTTGACCCCACAATTGCACAGATTTGTCAAACTATTTCAATCGGCTCGCTTTCGGCAATTCTTTTAATTCTATTCATATTGCCGGGACTCTTAGCTGCATTTGATAAACTGATTATAAAAAAGAAAAAAGAGAAAACGAAATAAAAAAATCTCCCTCTATTATTTTTAGAGGGAGAAATTTTTTATTTTAATTATTAACTATGGCATTCGCCACCACAATTATGACCTTCACCGTGGTCGTGATGGTCACATTTTGCATCAGGATTATATTCAAGTTTACCAACAAGATAATCAATAACCGCCTTGTTGCAATCGCCCTTAACTCCGCCAAACCATTTAATTCCTGCATTACTTAAAGCATTTTGTGCACCACCGCCAATACCACCGCAGATAAGCACACTAACACCATTTGCTTTTAAGAAATCAGCCAATGCACCGTGACCTTGACCGTCAGTATTCACAATGCTCATGCCAACAATACTGTCATTTTCAACTTCATAGATTTTAAATTTTTCAGTGTGACCAAAGTGCTGAAAAACCTGTTCATTTTCATAAGTTACTGCAATTTTCATAATATTACTCCTATTCACAAATAATGGTTAAAATACTGTTTTCGTTAATTTCTAAAGTATTTTTATATTCACCGTCAAAAACGGTTTTAAGTTTGCTGTCATAAGTAGATTCAATAACTGTCATATTATTGAATAAGCCATTTAACGTGATTTCTCTTTTCTCACCTTCATTTACAATGACGGTAATGGTTTTATTGTCGGGTGTTAAGAATGAGAATACATTAAAATCATTATTTTCGTCGGGGAAAAAGCCGTTATCAAGACAAACTGAACCCACAGGAATGTATTTTGAGAAATGGGCAAAACCATAGTAACGTTCAGCAATATACCATTCTTCAAAATTATCAGTTGCGGTGAGTGTGGCATCTGAATAATCAAAACCGTCCTCTTTTATTGAGAACTGATTTATCGCTACCCAACTTGTCCAACTTTCTGCACCCGCATAGATTAAATCCTGACCTATAATTCGAGCGGTTATAAGTGCACCCTTGAAATTTTTTGTGTGACTTTTATTGGGCAATTCACACCATTCACTCATATCAAATCGCAATTCAGGGTGGGGTAGTACCAATTGATTTTTAAAATCAACTCGTGTCTGCACATTGTTGTCATCGTGGTATGAGTGGTAGGCAAATATGGGCATAACACTCATCACAAGTTCGTCTTTTAAAAGCAAATCAAGATATTCGGGAGTAAGTCCCATCATTTCGCCACTTTCAGGACCGTAGAGTTTGACATTCATATTTCTCTTTACGATTTCTTCAGCGAAAATGTGCATAACTTCAGCCATTTCTTCGGGTTCGTAATGGCAACCCTCCTGCCAAACGTAAGAGCCACCCCATTTCCATTGGGGCTCATTTATGGGGCTTACAAATTTTACGGGGAAACCCTCGTCAATAAGTCTTTGAGTAGCAGTCAGAAAATAGTCTGCAAATTTCCTGTAATTAGCCTTTGGTAAATTACAGGTGTGCATCATAAGACTACCCGATGCCTGACCCGTTGAGGTCTGTGACCAATGGGGCGAATTCGCAAACACAATCAAAGTGTCAATATTGCCTTTATCAAGGCATTTACGCATTACGTCTTTTGCCGTTTTATCAAGGGAATAATCCCAATATCCCTCTTGTTTCTCACGGTCATAAACATACATACTCTCGGTGCGACGCCACGGATTTTGCACTCGGTAGTTATCCATATCCGTGCCACCGCCTATGTTGTAGCGGTAAATATTCAGTTTAAGACCTGAGTCACCATATAAAATCTCGGCTATTTCATCTTGTACTTTTTCGTCCTTGCAATAATGACTCCACCAACAAGCTGAAGTACCAAAGCCTTTTAACACCTGCAATTTTTTTGCATCTAAAAGGTTTATTTTCATATATGTCATCCCCATAACATCGATGAATTTACTTATATTTATTTTAATATAATTAGATACAAAAATCAATGTTTATTACTACTTTACGACAAGTAATTTTTGTGATATGCTAATTATGGTGATTCTATGTTAGTTAAAATTTTCAGAGCATTTGCAAAATACTTAAAAGTGAAAAAAGAAACACTTAAACAGTTTAGTAAAGTTAATTTAAAGCCCAATGTGATATCTCAACTTTTACCCAAAATGGTTGATGGAACTTTTGAAGCATATCATATAAGATTTTTGGGTAAAAATATATCACAGGCATATATTTTTTATGACCTTGATAACAAAAATCTTGCAGATGGAAATAGTATTTGTTATGTCTGCAACATTTTTGTTATTGGTAAATTCAGAAGAATGGGGCTTTGCACCCGTTGTATGCAAACATTAAAATCTGTTGCAAAAGAAAAAGGCTTTTCAAAAATGGTGCTCGGTGTTATGGAAGATAACATTAATGCTATAAAGCTTTATAAGAAGTTGGGGTTTGTCGCAACCGGAGAAAAATACGGTTATGATGCCATAATAAAAGATGCAAATGGTAATAGAATACCGCAAAAAGAATACATATTGATGTCTTGCAATTTATAAAAAAATAAGGACTCTGCTTATAAGCAGGGCCCTTATTTTTAGTTGTAATATAAATTGTCATTCTTCTTATATGGCTCATAAGTTGCGTTTGTGCCAAGCTTACGAAGTGTTTCTTTGTCAGTATCAGAAAGCACAACGGTTGCGTGAACATCGCAGCCCTTTAGTCCTTTGATTGCTTCAAGTGCTTTTTTTGCCAAAGGATTCATAGTAGCACAAATTGAAAGAGCAATCAGAATTTCATCGGGATGTAAGCTTGTATCTCTCTCGTGAAGCCTTGCTTTCAATTCTTTAATAGGCTCAAAAACGGTGGGGGAGATAAGCAGAATTTCGTCATCAATATTAGCAAGTGCCTTGAGTGCGTTAAGAAGCATTGCAGATGCCGAACTCAATAATGCAGATGCTTTACCCATAATAATTCTACCATCGTGAAGTTCAATTGCTGTAACGGGTGCATTGGTTTGTTCAGAAACATTTAAAGCAGATGAAACAACGGGACGCTCGTTGCCTGTGATGCCCAACTGTTTCATAATAAGTTCAATCTTGTAAAGCTCATTTGACTTTTTCTTGTCATTCTTTTGCTGAACAAGATAATTACAATGACGACGAAGAATTTCTTTTTTAGATGCAGTAACTACAACGTCATTATCAATAATGCAGTTACCCGCCATATTAACACCCATATCAGTGGGCGATTTGTAAGGTGATTCACCGTAAATTTCTTCAAATATTGTGTTAAGAACGGGGAAGTTTTCAACGTCACGATTATAATTAACCGTTGTTTCGCCATATGCTTCAAGGTGGAACGGGTCAATCATATTAACGTCGTTAAGGTCCGCTGTTGCTGCCTCATAAGCAAGGTTTACAGGGTGCTTGAGCGGTAAATTCCATATGGGGAATGTTTCAAATTTAGCATATCCAGCCTTAATACCACGTTTATGCTCGTGATAAAGCTGTGAAAGACAAACCGCCATTTTACCACTACCGGGACCGGGTGCCGTAATAACAACAAGTGAATGGTTTGTCTCAATATAATCGTTTTTGCCGTAACCGTCTTCACTGACAATTAGTTCAACATCAAGAGGATAATTCTCAATAGGGTAGTGACGATAAACATTGATACCAAGATTTTGTAATTTCTGTTCAAAAGCTATAACAGAAGGCTGTTCTGAATACTGTGTTAGCACAACACCGCCCACATAAAGACCGAAATCGTGATAAATATCAATAAGACGAAGTACGTCAAGGTCATAGGTTATTCCAAGGTCACTGCGTATTTTATTTTTTTCAATATCTTTAGCACAGATTGCAATAATTATTTCGGCATCGTCCTTGAGTTGAAGAAGCATCTTCATCTTACTGTCGGGCTTAAAGCCGGGCAATACTCTTGCGGCATGGTAATCATCAAAGATTTTACCACCGAATTCAAGATAAAGCTTACCGCCGAATTTGTTTATTCTCTCCTTAATATGCTCAGATTGCATATGAAGATATTTGTCATTGTCAAAACCTAATTTACGCATTTTCGTCACCTGTTTGTTCTATTTCTTCTATTATTTCAATGTTTTCATCTTGTGAAATCTTTTTCTTTTCCGCCTTTGCATTCAGCCATTCCACACCGAGTGCATATATTGCTGAGGCAGTGGGCACACCTAATAAAACACCCATAATTCCACCTATATTACCGCCCACAATAACTGCGGTAAAGACTAAAATTCCAGGAAGTCCCACAGATTTACCAACGACCTTTGGATAGATGAAATTGTTGTCGATTGCCTGTAAAATTAAAATGAATACTATGAATACCAATGCTTTTACGGGATTTTCCATAAGCAGAATAAGTACCGCAACAGCCTCACCGATTATAGGTCCGACAACGGGAATAATCGCAGAAAGACCAATTATAACAGAAACCACCGCAGCATTGGGAATTCTCAAAATTGTACAACCTATAAAGCACATAACCCCTAACAAAGTGGCATCAGTAAACTGACCTGTAATGAAATTAGAGAATGATGATGCCGCAACGGTGCTTATATTATGAACTTTGTTGTATATATTCTCGGGGAGCACTGCTTCAAAAATTCTTGAAGAAAATTTGCCGATTTTTTCTTTTTCTGCAAGTATATAAATCGCAATAATAAAACCGAGAACAAAATTTGTAACACCCGATACAACTGAAGAAGTAACACCAACTGTAGTGTTAAGAATATCACCCGTAGCCTCAAATGTGAAGATTTTTTCAACCATTGCAATAATGCTATCAATGGTGATTGTTGGGTTGTGAAGCATTTCTGTGCTCACATCAAGCCCGAAACGTACTACAAGTGAGTCAATCCAAGCAACAAATTCACTATAATAAACGGGTACTTTGGTTACAATGAGATTAATTGAATTTTCAAGTTGAGGAACAATAATGAATGCAAGTAATATTATGAACCCAAGCATAAGAATTAGTGTTGAAACAAGACTTACGGGACGTTGCATTTTTTTTACAAATGCTTTTTTACTCTTGCTCATAAATCCCCATACTTTGTTTTCAAGAAGTGACATAACAATGTTCAAAATAAATGCAAGGCAGAAACCAACTATTAAAGGTGCAATAATCTTAATAACACCTGTGAAGAATGCCCCAACCGCAGATAAATGCTGTGTGGCAGAGAATAAAAGTATTCCAAAGGTGATAATTCCAAGTATAATTTTCACGTTTTTCTTTGATAATTCCATATTTTTCTTCCTTTAACTATGAAATTCCACATATAAACACATTATAAAATATTATATACCATAGTGTGTGGGATTTCAAGAATTATATAGTGTTACAATGCAAAATATTTTAAAATATTTTTAGGTAAAAACACCAAAAATAAAAAACTATTGACAATGAATAAAAGATGTTGTACTATTGTATTAACACAGTAATACAAGTGAGGTGGTTTTATGGCTTGGAAGTTCTCTTCTGACAGACCGGTATATTTTCAAATTGCAGAACGAATAGTTAAAAAAGTTTTGTCAGGGGAATATGCAGTAGGTGAGCAAATCCCCAGTGTGCGACAGATTGCTTTAGAAGCAGCGGTCAACCCGAATACTGTTCAACACGCATTTTCAGAACTTGAAAACGAGGGTCTTATTATTTCAAAAGGCACTCTCGGTCGTTTTGTTACCGAAGATAAAGAAATTATTGAAGCCAGTCGAAAAAAACTTGCAGAGCAATTGGTAAAAGATTTTGCAGAGAATTTAGAGCAACTTTCAATTTCTAAAGAACAAGCTATAAATATGATTGAGGAGGTTATGAAATGAATATTCTTGAGTGTAAAAATCTTACAAAATCCTACAAAAAGAATGTTCCTGTATTGTCAAATTTGAATCTCAGTATTCCCGCAGGCAAAATAGTTGGTCTTTTAGGGCCTAATGGTTGCGGAAAAAGTACATTGATTAAATTAGTTTCGGGACTTTTACAGGCAGATAGCGGCGAAATCACTGTTGCAGGAAATCCCGTGGGTGAAAAAAGCAAAGCACTCATTTCATATTTGCCCGAGCGTACATATTTTAATTCTTCAATGAAGGTCACCGAAATTATTGATTACTTTGAAGATTTCTATTCTGACTTTGATTCGCAGAGGGCTTACAAGCTTCTTTCAGACCTTTCAATAGACCCAAAGGCAAATCTTAAATCGCTTTCAAAGGGTACAAAAGAAAAGGTACAGTTAATTCTTGTAATGTCAAGAAATGCAAAACTCTATTTACTTGACGAGCCCATTGCGGGTGTTGACCCTGCAGCACGTGAATATATTTTAGGTACAATAGTGGGTAATTACAATCCCGATGCGACAATTATAATCACAACGCACCTCATCACCGACATTGAGCAGGTGCTTGACGACTTTGTGTTCTTAACCTTTGGGGGTAAGATTTTGATGTCGGGTAATGCCGAAGAAACCCGAAACGAAACAGGAAAATCCCTTGACGAGTTGTTTAAGGAGGTATTCAAATGTTAAAGAAGCTTTTTAAATATGACTTTAAAGCGGTAATGAAATATTGGTGGATTGT
>JAZNZJ010000002.1:0-11747 GCA_045594885.1 Candidatus Fimenecus sp.
TATTGCGGAAAAAGAATCAATTTGCCTTTTTAATTTTGTTAAGTTTTGCATTCAAGTCAAGAAGTTCTTCCTTGTTCATCTTAAGACCTGTCATACCGAGCATACCAATAAGACGAAGCACGGTAAATCCGCCCATCATCTGCATCATACCTTCGTTCATTTCCATTCCGCCCTCGCCTGCATTCTGTTTTGCAGCTTCAGCGATTGGTCCCATAATCTGACCGAAGAGCATTTGTCCTTCCGGTACAACAAGAAGTTCACTCATTTTTGAGTTAAGAGAGAGGTAGCCGTCAATTTCGGTAACATCAAACCAATTGAGAATTGCACCCTTTTCTTTGAGTCTGTAATCCTCATTGAATACATCAACTTTACGGATTACACTTTCATCTGTGTAGTTGCCTGCAACCGCTTTAAGATTTGAAACACCAACATTGGGCACTTCAAAATAGAAGAAATGCTCTGCACTTGCCTGTCTGCCAAGACTCTTGCCGTTTACAAAAAGTTCCACTTCGGGAAGATTTGAATAAACAGTAATTTTTGTCAAATCTTCAACACGGTCGACATAACGTTTGCCGCAGATATGTACAAATGGGTCATCAGAAAGCCATGCCTTGTAAGCATAGAATGAGTCCTTCTTATACTTACGGTCAAATGTCATAAGACCTTTATGGTTTTGACCGTTCTCGCCACCCTCTGCACGTGCATCTGCACCGAAGTCAAACATATTCCAAACGTGAGTTGCCCAGATGTATTTTCTCCCGAACAACTGCTTAATGAGTTCTTCGTGATAATATGCCTGATATTCTTCTGTGTAGTCACCCTGCTGTGGATTTGATGTGTGCCAGTTAAGTGCTTCACAGCCATATTCACTCATACCAACAGGAATGTTGGGGAATTTTGCGTGGAAATTGTCAAACCAAGGGCCATTCATACTTGTGTCGCCACCGTACCAACCGAAATAGTGGTTATGTGAAACAACGTCAGGAATCTGAATATATGGGTCATCCATACTGCACATTGAAACAACTGCGATAGTTGTAAGTCTTGTCTTATCCATTTCGTGACAAAGGTCATTGAGCACTTTATGGTTGTCAATAAGGTCGTCGTCTGAACCGTTCATTGAAATTTCATTTGAAAGTCCCCAAACTACTATTGATGGGTGGTTATAATTCTGAACAATAAGTTCTTTCATCTGTGAAATTGTATTTTCACGACCTGTTGGCATATGCTTTGAAATATAAGGAATTTCAGCCCAGATTACCATACCGTATTCGTCGCAAAGGTCATAGAAATACTGGTCGTGCTGATAGTGTGCAAGACGGATTGTGTTTGCACCCATTTCATAGATATATTCCATATCTTCCTTATGATGCTCGGGAAGAAGTGCATTACCCAAGCCCCATCTATCCTGATGACGTGAAACACCACGAAGTGGATATTCTTCGCCATTGAGAATAAAGCCTTTTTCGGGGTCAATTTTGAATGTACGGCAACCAAAACGAGTTGAAATATTGTCAAGAACCTCGTCACCATTTACCAATTCGATTTCTGCAGTGTAAAGATATGGATTTTTTCTGCCGTTCCATAATACTACGTCTTTAATTTCAAGAGTTATATGGTCATCAGTTGATTTGCCTGCCGCAACCACATTGCCACTCTTATCTTTAATAATATAATTAAATGACTGACCGTCTTTTTTATTGGTAGTATATGTTTCAATTTCAACAACTGCGTCTGCACCTTTAACTGTAGGTGTAACCTTAACACCTGGGCCACCATAATAATCAAGGTCAAAATGACTGTCATTCACTGCAATAATATTTACATTTCTGTAAATACCGCCGTAGAATGTAAAGTCAGCCATCTGAGGATAAACTGTTTCATTAGCAGAGTTGTCAACTGTGATTGCAAGTTTGTTACCCTTTGCGAGTTCTTCTGTAATATCAACTCTCCAAGTTGAATAACCGCCGTCGTGAGATGCTAATTTGTTGCCGTTCATATAAACAGTAGCAGATGAGTTTGCACCATTTATTTCAAGGTAATATTTATCGGCTGTTGGAATTTCTTCCATATCAATTTCTTTTACATAACAGCAAGTGCCACGAAAATAATCGTTACCGCCATCTTGACCGTCAATTGCATTCCAACAGTGAGGAATATTTACAAAATCCCAATCTGCAGGTGCAACTGCGGGAACTTCACACACACCCTTACGGAAAGACCATTTACGATTAATGTTAATAATTTTTCTCATTATTATAACGCTCCTTTTCTTTTGTTAAAAGCATAACATTTTGCAATTATATTTTAACGGATTTAACTGATTTTTAGTGAGTATAATTTTTATGGGTTTGTGGATTTTTTATTGTATTTATTTTTTATGCAAAATTGAATTTGTCGGATTCTTTGCCACCTCATCAGTCAGCTTCGCTGACAGCTTCTCCTCAAGGAGAAGCCTTGATTTTGCCTTCCCCTTGAGGGGAAGGGGGACCGCTTGCGGTGGATGAGGTGTCATATAAAACAACTCTACAACCCCCAATTTATCAAACAAAAAGGCGGGAGAAATCCCCCGCCCTAAAAATTGTGATAATTATTTATACAATGCCTATCTTGCATCGCTCATTTTCTCTGCTCTCTGATGTCTTTCTGCAAGTTCTTCGTTCATCTGAGCAAGTGTCTTCTTATCGAGGTTATAGATAAGAGCAATACCGATAAACTGAACAACTGCACTGAAGAGGTAAAGACTTGCTACGAGCCAACACATATTATGTGCTGTTTCTGCGCTCTGACCGATTGTTCCCTTTTCAGATACATAACCGAGAACACCCATAATAGCAAGAACAATTGAAGGGCCAACACCCTGTGCAAGTTTACGGAAGAATGAGTGAAGCGAATAAACTGTACCTTCTTCACGAGTACCGAATTTCCATTCATTGTAATCGATAGCATCAGCCATCATTGCCCAAGAAACGCAAGTATAAACACTCATACCGAAGCCGAATGCAACAAGACCTACAAGGTAAACAATCAAAGCTGTGTCACGATTTTCAATTGTTGGGAAAACAAGCATTACAAGACCGCCGATAATTGAAGCAATTGTACCGGCAACAGAAGCCTCTTTCTTACCGAATTTATTAACAAGTTTTTTAATGAAAGGTAAGAATACTACAACAGGAAGGAAACCAATCATCTGAACAACGCCTGACATTGATGCCTTGTTAAAGTATGTAGCGAACATAATTGTTGTAGCTGTTGTAGCAGACTGCATACCAAGGAACATACCCATAGCAGCAACAGTTGCACCAACTGCCGGACGGTTCTTCATAAACTTACCAAATGATTTGATAATATTGAATTTTTCTCCGCCCTCGTTTGTTTTAACTGCATTTTCATCAACACGAACTGTGATTGACTTAATCATAAATAAAAATGCTACAAATCCGAACACACCCATAATAAGTGCTGCCCAGAATACACGTTCACCGTACAAGGTTTCAAACTGATTACCTGTAAGTGGGTCTAAAACAGCATCACCAATTTTATATGCTTCACCTGTGAGCGGATTTGTGTGATAATCACCTGTTCCGTCATAAGTAACTTTTTCCCAAATAATCATTGGAAGAACAACCATAGGAACAATGTTACCGAACATTGAACCGATTGAACGCCAAGTTGAAAGCTGTGCACGTTCACCTGAATCTTCAGTAATGAGTGAAAGCATTGAGCCGTAAGGAACGTTAGCTACTGTGTAACAAGCATCCCAAACAATATAACCAAGCACGAACAAAACTGCTTTAACAACAACAGAAGCATTCGGGAATGGAAGGAATACTGCAGCACCTGCAACTAACAATCCGCATGCACCAATAAAGATGTATGTCTTAAACTTACCCATCTTATACTTTCTCTTGTCATTGTCAATCAATGCACCGATGAGCGGGTCATTGATAGCGTCCCAAGCCTGAACAAGTAACAATAAGATTGACAACAAGCCTGTTTCCATTGTCATATAAACAAGCCAGAATGTTTGAACTGTGCCTTTAAGGGCAAAGCTCATGTTACAACCGAAGTCACCGGCAGCGTATGCAATTTTATCAAGCATACCAAACTTGCGGTAACCGTTAGCATCGAGTTTTTTCTCTTTTGCCATTGTGAAAAATCCCCCTTTTAATCTATGTTGGAGAGAGTATAACCCTACCCTATGTCCATACACCAATATTTTATACCATACAGGGCATAATAAGTGAGTATTTTTTTCATTTTTTACAGTATTTTTTTTGTTACATCTTGAAATTTGCCAAAAATTGTACGATAATATATACATAATTTGGAATTAAAGGGATTGCTTATGTTTTACGAAAAAGAACTCAATTTTTTTCAGAAAATTCTTAATAATTACAGAATTAACTCCTGTATAATTTCTGCAGGTGACACATCTTACCGATTAGCAGACCGAGGGCTTCGTGATTCTTTGGGGCTTTCAGAAGATTATGACCAGCTTTTCTGTACCCGTCACGAAACTCTTACAAATAATATGATTTTTAAACTGACCGACAGTTTTGATTGTAATTATATTTTTATTCTTCTGCCCGAAAGTGAAAAAAAAGAAACATTCATTGCGGGGCCATATATTGACCACGAGTTTACTCAAAAAATGATTATTGATGCGTCAAATCAATATGATATTCCACTACCCCTTCGCAATCAGATTGAAAAATATTATACAACTGTGCCCGTTTATGCTGACAACAATGTTGTTCCTTCACTTTTTAATACTCTGGGCGAAATACTTTGGGGCAGTATGGATAATTTCACCATCAAAACCCTAAACCTTGCAACCGGTGACAAAACTTTCCCCGAAGTTGTTGAAAGATTAAGTCAGCGAATAGACGACCCTCTGCTCGCAATGAGAATGCTTGAAAGTCGTTATGAGGGCGAGAAAAAACTTATGCAGGCGGTAAGTCAGGGTATTGCTCACAAAGCAGAGCAAATGATAAGCAATTCCTCAGAGCTTATGCTTGAAATGAGAGTTGAAGACCCTGTACGCAATATGAAAAACTACGTAATCGTTGCAAATGTACTTTTGCGTAAAGCCGTTGAGCAAGGCGGTGTGCACCCGTTTTATATTGACGGAGTTTCTTCTGATTTTGCAAGAAAGATTGAAAAAATCAAAAGTGTACAAGAGGGCATTGATATGATGCACAATATGATTTATAAATATTGTTCCCTCGTTAAAAATCATTCAATGAAAAATTACTCACTTCTTGTACAAAAGGTTATTACAATAATCGATTCTGATTTAACTGCGGATTTAAGTCTTCACCGTCAGGCTGAAATGCTCAATGTTAACGCAAGTTATCTCTCGACTCTTTTCAAAAAAGAAACAGGAATGACACTCACGGAATATGTTACCAAAAAACGTATTGACCATGCCGCATTTCTTCTCACTTCAACAAATCTACAAATTCAAAACGTTGCACAGCATTGCGGAATTTTTGATGTGAACTATTTCACAAAAATCTTTAAAAAATATAAAAACAAAACACCAAAAGAATATCGTGAAGATGCTATGAAGTTTTGAAATAATATTATAATTTAAATAAGCCTTCCCCTTGAGGGGAAGGCATATAGTTCCTTTTAAGTCTTTACCCATTTTCAACACAGATTTTATATGCGATTTCTTTGAGTTGTTCCATATTTTCAAGTGTGCCCAACTCTCTGCGGTAATTCGCCGCACCACGAAGCCCCTTTGTGTACCAGCCTGCGTGCTTTCTCGCTTCACGCATACCAACATAGTCCCCTTTGTACTGACAAAGAGTTTCAATATGTTTAATCATAACACGCATTCTTTCACTTACGGGTGGCTCGGGAATTACCCTGCCGTGTTCTAAATATGCATTAATTTGCGAGAAAACCCAAGGTCTGCCCAAAGCACCACGGCCCACCATAATCAAATCGCAATTTGTTTCTTCAAGCATAATTGCCGCTGATTGCTCATCGATTATATCTCCGTTTCCGATTACGGGAATGGAGATTTCTTTTTTTACTTGTGCGATAATATCACGATTTACGGGCGGTGAATACATCTGATTTCTTGTTCTGCCGTGAACAGTTATTGCACTTGCCCCCGCATTTTCGGCTCTTTTTGCCATTTCGACTGCATTGATATTGTCAAAATCCCAACCCATACGTATCTTCACGGTTACGGGCACGGGTGAGGCATCAACAACGGCTTTTACTATTTTTTCGGCTAATTGTGGATTTTTAGAAAGAGATGCACCGCCGCCATTACCTGCAATTTTAGGTGCGGGACAGCCCATATTTATATCAATAATTTCAGGCTTGTATGCCATTACAAGTTCAACACTCTGTGCCATAGTAAGTGGGTCAGAGCCAAAAATTTGAATTGCCGCAGGACGTTCTTTGTCTGATAAATATGCCAAATCTTTAGATTTGCGGTCACCCATTGACACACCCTTTGAGCTTATCATTTCACTGACAACATAAGATGCACCGTAGTCAACACAGAGTTCACGGAATGCCCTATCTGCCACCCCTGCCATTGGTGCAAGTACAACCTTACCATTTATTTCAACATTACCGATTTTCACATTTTTACCTCATTAATAGAATATTCTCGACTGATTTTTGCCTTCCCCTTGAGGGGAAGGGGGACCGCTTGCGGTGGATGAGGTGGATTTTTGATTTCAAGTTTTATTAACGGTTGCTTACGCAACCTACACCTCATCCGTCACCTACGGTGACACCTTCTTTTCTTCTTTTGGAAAACAATTTAATTTGATAGCAATATCCGTACACACACCATAAAAATTCGTATTCACATCATAATTTGAATATCTTAAAACAGTTAAACCTAATGATTTTAAGTACTCATCTCGCTTAGCGTCATATTCTTTGCCTTGGTCTTCAAAATGTTGTGAGCCGTCAAGTTCAATTACAAATTTCTTTTCTGCACAATAGAAATCCACAATATAATTACCTATCACTTTCTGTCTGTTGATTGTGATAGGTAATTCTTTTAAGAAGTTATACCAAAGACGTCTTTCCTCTTTAGTCATATTCTTTCGTAATTCTTGTGCATTTGTTTTAAGCTTTGGATTATTGGTTTTATTCATATAAACACCTCATCCGTCACCTACGGTGACACCTTCCCCTCAAGGGGAAGGCTTATCCGTATCATTTTATTTGTTTGCAATTTTTGCGATACTCTCTTCAAGCATACTGAGTTTTTCGTTGTACTTTGCAAGTTTTTCACGTTGCTCATTAACAACTGCTTCGGGTGCTTTTGCTACGAAGCCTGCATTGTTAAGTTTGCCTGAAACAAACGCAATTTCTTTAAGCACACCTGCTTTTTCTTTCTCGAGTCGCTGGAGTTCTGCCTTGAAATCAACGAGCTCATCCATTGGAATAAAGAGTCTTGCATCTTCTGTGATGATTGCAACTGCCTCATCATTTTCATAGCCCTTAACGAGCTGTACCTCACTTGCAGAAGCGAGGCGAACAAAGAAGTTTGCGCCCTCACTGAATGTCTTTTCGTAAGCAGTTTCAATGAAAATCTTCGCTTTCTTTGATGGCGGAACATTCATTTCTGCACGGCGGTTACGAACAGCCTTGATTGCAGTCATAACTCTTTCCATTTCATTTTCTTCTGCTTTGAATGAAAGTTCATCGCTGAATACGGGCCATTCTGAAATCATAATTGAGTCACCGTCGTGTGGGAGTGTCTGCCAAATTTCTTCTGTGATGAATGGCATAAATGGGTGTAAAAGCTTAAGTGTGTTTGACATTACATAAACGAGAACTGCTTTAACAGTTGCCTTTGCAGTTGCGCATTCACCGTTAAGACGGATTTTTGCGATTTCGATGTACCAGTCGCAGAATACGTCCCAAATAAAGTCATAAAGTTTTTGTACTGCAAGACCTAATTCAAACTTTTCAAGTGAATCTGTAACATCTTTTACAAGGTCATTGTATTTTGACAAAATCCATTTATCTTCAATTGCAAGATTCTTTGGAACATAAGGTGCATATTCGTTTTCATCAAGATTCATAAGTATGAAACGAGCAGCATTCCAAATCTTATTAGCAAAGTTTCTACTTGCCTCAACCTTTTCATCAGAGAAACGCATATCATTTCCGGGGCTGTTACCTGTTGCAAGAGTAAAGCGGAGTGCGTCAGCACCGTACTGGTCGATAATTTCAAGCGGGTCAATACCGTTGCCCAGTGATTTTGACATCTTTCTACCCTGTGCATCACGAACAAGACCGTGAATAAGAACTGTATCAAACGGAACTTGTCCTGTATATTCAAGAGCAGAGAAAATCATACGGGATACCCAAAATCCGATAATATCATAACCCGTTACGAGAGTATTTGTTGGGTAGTAATGTTTAAGGTCTTCTGTCTCATTAGGCCAACCAAGTGTTGAAAATGGCCAAAGTGCAGATGAGAACCAAGTATCAAGCGTATCTTCGTCTTGACGGATATTTTTACTACCACATTTTGGACAAGTGCAAATACTATCTTTTGTAACAACTGTTTCGCCACAATCGTCACAATACCAAGCAGGAATTCTGTGTCCCCACCACAACTGACGTGAAATACACCAGTCACGAGTACCGTTCATCCAGTTAAGGTAGTTCTTTGTAAATCTTTCAGGAATGAACTTTGTTTCGCCCTTTTCTACTGCTTCAATAGCGGGCTTTGCGAGAGGAACCATACGAACAAACCACTGTTTTGAAACCATTGGTTCAATTGTGTTGTGACAACGGTAGCAAGTGCCAACCTCATGCTTACGTGGTTCAACCTCTTTGAGATAACCACCTGCTTTGAGGTCTTCAAGGATTGCTTTTCGTGCCTCCATTGTGGTCATACCCGCATATTTACCACAGTCAAGAACTTCGGGCTCGTTTTCAGTAGCACGTCCACTTGCGATAAGTTCATCGGCAATTCTCTTATCCTCTGCACCTGTTAAGTGACCGTCATAAGTAAATGTACGAACAATTGGAAGATTATTTCTCTGACCAACTTCAAAGTCGTTAGGGTCGTGAGCGGGAGTGATTTTAACAACACCCGTACCCTTTGTCATATCTGCGTGTTCGTCACAAACAATTGGAATTTCTTTGTTAAGTAAAGGTAAAATTACGTGACAACCGTGAAGATGCTTATATCTTTCGTCTGCTACGTTGATAGCAACGGCTGTGTCACCGAGCATTGTTTCAGGACGAGTTGTAGCAAGTTCAAGCTTTTCGCCTGTTTCCTTAACTGTGTAAAGAAGATGCCAGAAGCTACCGTCCTGCTCCTCATATTCAACCTCTGCATCAGAAATTGATGTGTTACAGCAAGGACACCAGTTAACCATACGGTTACCACGATAGATAAGGTCTTTTTCATAAAGACGGCAGAAAACCTCATTAACTGCTTTACTACAGCCCTCGTCAAGAGTAAATCTCTCTCTGTCCCAGTCGCAAGATGAACCGAGTTTCTTTAACTGTTCAATAATTCTGCCACCGTATTGCTTTTTCCAGTCCCAAGCACGTTCTAAAAATCCGTCACGACCTAAATCTTCTTTTGAGATACCTTCTTTACGCATTGTTTCAACGATTTTTGCCTCAGTTGCAATAGATGCGTGGTCAGTACCGGGAAGCCAAAGTGTGTCATACCCTGCCATTCTGTGATAACGAATAAGAATATCTTGTAATGTGTTATCAAGAGCATGGCCCATATGAAGTTGACCTGTAATGTTTGGTGGTGGAATTACAATAGTGTAAGTCTTTTTACCTTCCTCACGCTTTGCGTGGAAATATTTTTTTGAAAGCCAGTCTTTATATATTCTGTCTTCAACATTTTTCGGATTATACTGTTTTTCAAGTTCCTTGGACATATATTTCTTCCTTTCGGTTTATTTGTTTATTTAGTGTCATTCTGAGGAGTGTAACGACGAAGAATCTCAGTCAGTTTATGTGTATTGGATAAAGATTCTTCGCTACGCTCAGAATGACCTTCAATTTATACTATTTCTTCCCACAAATCCTTCCATTGTGGATTAACAGATTCGACAAGAGCATTTTTCTTAGCTCTGACCCAACCTTTTAACTGTTTCTCTCGTTGAATAGCATCTCGAACATCCTTAGCTGTTTCAACATAGACCAATTTTGTTACATTATATTTAGAGGTAAAACCATCAACCAAATGATTGCGATGTTCGTAAATTCTTCTTGCAATATCATTTGTGACTCCAATGTACATAACTTTATTTGTTTTGTTTGTTAAGATATATACATAATACATATTTTGAGATTCTTCGCTACGCTCAGAATGACTTTCTCAGTTGGTGTTCTATTGACCGAAAAGAGATTCTTCGCTACGCTCAGAATGACCTCCTATCCTAATGCACTTACACAGTAAGTGAAGTTATAATACTTGAATACACTTTTACGGGGTCGTTTATGAAATTCTGTTTTACTTGTTCTAACTGAAGGCTGTCAACTACATAAATTGAAAGTTTCATCAATTCATTTTCTTTATCAAAAAGGGTGAATGTGATTGTATAACCACCGTTATCCTCTTTTTTCACTTCAATTCTGTTATCACGTTCAACCTTGGCACGTGTTGTGAGTCTAATTGCAGAATTCACCGCTTTTTCACGGACTGTACGGGGCAGACTTGTCTGCAAAAGTTCTGCCGCCTCTCTGCCACGGGGAGTTACTGAAATGACTTCTTCATCATCAAGAATATCTGCGGTAATATTACCTGTTTTCAATAATTCTTCAATTGCCTGACCGACTTCAAAAAAGTTTGCAAGTCCGTCCTCCTGCATTGCGTCGTTGAGCATCTGTCTGGTCATTGGTGCATCAATACTTTTAAGCAGATAGCAAATCAGCAATCTTATATCATCACGATTACGGAGTCCGCCAAGTTCAATTCCTGCATCAAATGCATCATATTCCATTATTTACACCTGCAATTCTTTAAGTATTTCTTTTATATCTTCACGAACATAAGTGGGCTTAATTTCACTATTTTCAATATCGTCCATTGTACTCTCACCGCTGAGAACACAGATTGTGTCAACACCCGCATTCACACCCGATGCAATATCGGTATAAAGTCGGTCACCAATTACAACGGTTTCTTCTTTTGTAAAGGGTGAACGCTCAACAGAGAAATCAATCATAAAGCCGTCGGGCTTACCGATGTAAAGAGGTCTGCGACCTGTGGCATAATTTATTGCCTCACACATAGCAAAACAGTCAGGCACAAGACCAAATTCTGTGGGGCAACCTCTGTCGGGGTTTGTTGCGATATATGGAATATCCTTTTTTGTCTGTAAAAGATATGAAACATCCCAAAGTTTTTTATATGTAAGCTCGGTGTCATAACCAACGCATATACAATCGGTGTCCTCGTCCGCCTCTGTGGTAATCTTTACACCGTATTTTTCCATTTCGGCAATCATGGACTTTGTTCCCATACAATAAATCTTTTTATTGGGGAAATGCTTGTTGAGATAAAGTGCAGTCGCCTGAGAAGATGTAAAGAAATTATCCTCGGTCACTTTAATTCCCATATTCGAAAGTTTTATAACATAATCCTTGACTGAACGGGAGGAGTTGTTTGTGATAAACACATACTGACCGCCCACACTTTCGATATGTGCCAAAAATTCATTGACGCACTCAAAAAGACGTGCACCCTCATAAATTGTTCCGTCCATATCAAGTAA
>JAZNZJ010000003.1:0-8692 GCA_045594885.1 Candidatus Fimenecus sp.
TTTTTGCCTCGGTTGTAACAGCACCGTAAGCGATTACCTGAAAACGATTTGCGGTATAGTCAATTACTCCCCAACCCACTATTGCGTAGCCCGGGTCGATGCCTAAAATTATCATAGCATACTACCTCATTGTATAATCGACTAATTATAACACATTACATTATAAATGGCAAGAAAAAAGGGACTAAAATAGTCCCTTAAAATCAAAAGTTTTCAAGTTGTTAACATTTGTAAATTTGTTCTTTTGATATAGTCGAAAACATATAGACAAATTGGGGTTTGTAGAGTTGTTTTATATGACACCTCATCCACCGCAAGCGGTCCCCCTTCCCCTCAAGGGGAAGGCAAAATCAAGGCTTCTCCTCAAGGAGAAGCTGTCAGCGAAGCTGACTGATGAGGTGCAAAGAATTCGACAAATTCAAATTTGTTGGGGCAAAAAGTAACGGCGGGGTCAAGACCCCGCCCTACCATATTGTATTTTATTAAAATTCTTCACTGCGTTCAGAATGACAGTGCAAGTGTGTAAGCCTACCACTACGCACTACGAATTATTTTTTGTTATTCTTATCTCTTTCACGCACCACAAATCTTGTTGGTGTGCCTTCGAGCCCGAAAACTTCACGAATTTGGTTATCAATATATCTTTGATAACTATAATGGAACAAATCCTTATTATTCACAAAACAAACAAATGTTGGTGGTCGGGTTGAAGCCTGTGTCATATAATAAATCTTAAGACGTTTGCCCTTATCTGACGGTGGCTGAACACGAGCCGTTGCGTTTGCAAGTACATCGTTGAGCTTACCGGTTGAAATACGCATCGCATTCTGTTCATCAACGAATTTAATCAGTTCAAAAAGTCGGTCAAGTCTTTGACCTGTTTTTGCGGAGATGAAAATAATGGGTGCATAGCTCATAAATGAAAAATCAACCATAAGCTTTTTGCGGTATTTATCCATTGTTGTTCCGTCTTTTTCAACTAAATCCCATTTATTTACTGCTATAATACAAGCCTTGCCGAGTTCGTGAGCAATACCCGCAACCTTTGAATCCTGCTCTGTAAAGCCCTCTGCCGCATCAATCATAATAACACACACATCGGCACGTTCAACTGCCATTCGGGCACGAATTACAGAGTATTTTTCAATTTGGTCTTCGACCTTACTCTTACGGCGAAGACCCGCAGTATCAATAAACATAAATGAGCCGTGTTCATTGTCAATATATGTGTCAGTTGCGTCACGGGTTGTACCCGCAATATTAGAAACGATTACTCGCTCTTCACCTGCAATTTTATTGATGAGTGAAGATTTACCCGCATTGGGCTTACCGATAACGGCAACCTTTACGGTTTCGTTTTCATCCTCTGTTTCAGCATCTTCGGGCAAGTATTCCAAGACTTTATCAAGCAAGTCACCTGTACCGTGACCGTGAGCCGCAGACACTTGAATCGGGTCGCCAAGTCCTAAATTATAGAATTCATAGAATTCTGCAGGCGGTGCACCCAATGAGTCGGACTTATTAACACATAGAATAATGGGTTTATTGCTCTTAATAAGCATTGTTGCAACTTCTTCATCAGTTGCCACAACACCCGTACGAATATCAGTTACAAAGATAATCACATCTGCACTGTCAATGGCAAGTTGTGCCTGACGACGCATTTGTGAAAGAATAATATCGTCTGAATAAGGCTCAATACCGCCTGTATCAATAAGCAACATTTCGTGACCGAGCCACTCGCAGTCACCGTAAATACGGTCACGGGTTACACCCGGTGTATCATCAACAATTGAAAGTCTTTTACCTATCAACTTATTAAAAAGTGTACTTTTACCAACATTTGGGCGACCTACAATCGCCACTACGGGTTTTGCCATTATTTCACCCCCAAAATATCTCTTAAAAGTTGACCGCCGTCACCTTTGGTCAAAATAATTTTCGTATTTAATGAGTTTTCTAATTCCTCAACAGTCATATCGTCAAGGAATTTATTTTTATTCTCGGTATGGTTTGTATAATCACTAATCATTGAGCTTGGCAACAGTAAATATTCGCCCAAATCAACATCTTTGAGTTGCTTGTACAAGTCAACACCTGTAATTAAACCTGAAACTGTTATAGTTTCACCGAAAAAATTATTGATTATTTTCTGTACTTTAATTTCAATACCGTATTTTTCTTCTGCCTTTTTACAAAGCTCACATAAATACGGGTAAAAATCAACTCCCGTTGCAAGAGTTACTTTTTTATTGATTGATTTTTCGTTCAAATATTCAAGTTCATCAAGAAAATCGTCACAGAATGAACGAACCAAGCCCACACCATTATCAAGTTGCGGATAATCATCATAATAATCGGCAGAAGGCAACTCACGTTCTGCCTTAATAAAGAATTCGTCGGCGGGATACACAAGTCCCGTACCGAATTCATTACGGAATTTTGCAGAGTATTCTTCGATAATATCAATTACTCCCCCTGCTGTTTGCTTGTTATAGGGTTCAAGCTTTTCAAGCCCGTCACGGAATTTTGTAAGCCCTACGGGAACTGCCGCAATACTCTGCACTGCGGGATAAAGCGAGGATAATTCTTCGATACTGCGTCGAAGTTCAGCACCGTCATTTATTTCGGGACAAAGTACAAGTTGAGTATTCATCTGTATTCCCGCATCGGCTAATCGCTTAATTATTTTAAGACTTTCGCCTGCATTTTTATTTTTCATCATTTGAACACGAAGTTCAGGATTCATTGTATGAACAGAAATATTAACGGGACTTATATGCATATCAATTATGCGTTGTATTTCGTGCTCAGAAATATTGGTGAGTGTAATATAATTACCGAAAAGAAATGAAAGACGACTGTCATCATCCTTAAAATAAAGACTTTTACGAAGTCCTTGGGGCAACTGGTCAATAAAGCAGAAAATACATTTATTCTTGCAATGCTGTTGCTTGTCCATCAAATAAGTGGAAAACTCAAGGCCGCAATCGGCATTTTGAATTTTTACCACCTTATATTTCCCATCGGTACATTTAAAAGTTAGGGTGGGATTTTGTTCTGCCATATAAAAATCATAGTCAAGAACATCCATTATTTCATTGCCATTGATTTTAAGCAACTCGTCCCCCGCTTTAATGCCTTTGGCATCACAAAGAGAATTTTTCTTAACACTGCTAATTTTTACTGACAAAATAATCACCTACCTAATTTCGAGCAAGACTAAAAGGCGGAGAGAAATCGTTCTTTCCGCCTTCTTAAATCAAAAGATAATTCTAAAGGAATTAAGCCTCTTCTTTAAGAGCAACAACCTGTCTTCCCTTATACTGTCCGCATTCACCGCAAACTCTGTGAGGTCTCTTGTACTGGCCACAGTTAGGGCACTTTACAAGCTCAGGAGCTGTCATCTTCCAAACGTTTGAACGTCTTTTATCTCTTCTTGTTTTTGAAACTCTTCTCTTAGGTACTGCCATGTGGGGCACCTCCCTTTAATATTTTAAATAATAATTAACTAATCTTCAAGCAACGTGAGTAACGCTGCCATTCGTGGGTCAACATCTTTTTTGCAATCGCAAGGACCAAAATTAAGATTTTTACCACATTTGGAACAAAGTCCTTTACACTCTTCATCACACAAAAATCTTAACGGCAATGAAAAGATTATGTCTTCACAAACAAGTGAAGCTAAATCGAGCACCGAATTCTCAACAACGATATAATCGTCATTATCTTCGTTAATGAGGTTATTAGCAAGTAAATGCTCAAATTCTACCTGAAAGTCTTTCTTGAAGCCCTCGGCACATCGACTGCAAACCACGGTTGCTGAAAACTTAGCCCTACCTGACAACGACACAATTCCCGTGTTATTCTCGATTTTACCACTAACCGCAATACCCGGTGCGTCAAGTGAAATATCATCAGAAAGGGTGTATTCTGGTTCAAAGCAGAAATCGAATTCCTTTTTTGAGCCTTCAAGATTAAAAATCTGTTCAAGTTGAATATTCATAAAACATTCCTCATTACATGCGTAGAATATTATATAGTTTATTTTCGTTTTTGTCAACAAAAATTTACAAATATTTTTATACAAATTCACATAAAATTGGCGGGGCATTAACCCCGCCACACCGTTTTTTTACTAACGATTAGTTAATTTTTTCGCAGTATTCAAACATTTCTTTTGGAAGTTCCTCAAGGTCTGATGAAATTGTGAAAGTGAACTTTGTATCAGAAATCTGTGAAAGAGCATCAACTTTCTTAAGGAAAGCTGCAAGAGCCTCACCTGTTCTGTCTGTATCTTCTGCAATTCTGTAAGTTGCATCAACAAAGATATCAGTAATATCATGGTCACCTGCACAGATACCGCTCAAGAAACCGTAAAATGCATCATAACCTGCAATTGAGAAAACGTCAGTAGCAACAAGTCTTGCACGATAGTTTACATCGTATGTAAGCTTTGTTTCTTTCTCAACGCATACAACGTTACCACTTGATACATGAACCGCATCGTTAACGTGGTTAACGAGTACCTTTGTTTTTCCTGTTCCTTTTTTACCGATAATAAGAGAAATCATATTATCTCCTCCTATATATTTATTATCCACCAACAAAGGTGGTCATTTCCCTTAATGATTATTAGTTAAGTCTTGCTAAAAGTTCTGCTGCCTGAGCCTCATAACCTGGTTTACCGAGCAATGCAAACATATTCTTTTTATAGCTTTCAACACCCGGCTGATTGAATGGGTTAACACCGAGAATGTAACCTGAAATTGCACAAGCTTTTTCAAAGAAATAAACGAGATAGCCGAATTCATATTCGCTCATTTCGGGGATTTCAATGCAAACATTTGGCACACCGCCGTCAACATGAGCAAGTAAAGTACCCTGATATGCCTTACGGTTAACAAAGTCCATTGTCTTACCTGCAAGGAAATTAAGACCGTCAGCATTAACTTCGTCTTCTTTGATTACAACTTCACGCTTTGGCTTTGAGAACATAACAGATGTTTCAAAAAGCATTCTCACGCCATCTTGAATATACTGACCCATTGAGTGAAGGTCTGTTGAACAGATTACGCTTGATGGGAATATACCCTTACCGTCTTTGCCTTCGCTTTCGCCATAAAGCTGTTTGAACCATTCATTCATCATTGTGAAATCTGGCTCATAAGCAACCATAAGTTCAACTGCTTTACCCTTACCTAAAAGGATATTGCGGATTGCCGCATATTTATAGCAATCATTGTTTTCAATGTCGCACACACTATATGCTTCACGTGCATCGGCTGCACCCTGCATCATTTTATCAATATCAATTCCTGCAACCGCAATAGGAAGAAGACCAACCGCAGTAAGAACTGAATATCTGCCGCCAACATCATCGGGCACTACAAATGTTTCGTAACCTGCTTTGTCAGAAAACTCTTTAAGAGTTCCTTTTGCTTTATCGGTTGTAACATAAATTCTCTTTGATGCTTCTTCTTCACCGTATTTTTCAATAAGAAGCTCACGGAAAATACGGAACGCAATCGCAGGTTCAGTAGTTGTACCTGATTTTGAAATAACATTGATTGAAAAATCAACATCTTTTACCATTTCAACAAGCTCACTAAGTGAATTACCGCTTATGGAATTACCGCTGAAATAGATATTTGGTGTATCTTTTGAAATAAGGTTATAGTTTTGAGAAGTACAGAATTCAATAGCAGCACGTGCACCGAGATAACTACCGCCGATACCGATTACTACAAGAGCCTTTGAATCACTCTTGATTTTATCTGCTGCCTTTTTAATTCTTTCAAATTCTTCTTTATCATAATTAACGGGAAGGTCAACCCAACCTAAAAAGTCAGCACCCTCGCCACTTTTGTCAACGATTTTTTGATGAGCATCTGCAACGGCGGGAGCCATAGCACTGAGTTCATCTTCTGAAATAAAATTCTTAACATATTTATCGTTAAGTTTCAACGCCATTTTGTATTAGTCCTCGCTTTGTATATTGGTTTTTACTATTTTACCCTAAAACCGCAGTTTTTTCAATAGATTTTTTGGTATTTTTCAATTATTTTTTTGAGAAAGTTGACCAGAGTAAATCAAATACAAACTTCCAACTTCTGCGTTCAACATAGTTTTCACTTATTATATCGCAGGTAGTAATTACTTTTTCTCCGTTTTCAAAATAGACCGTACCCAGTTTCTGCCCCTTTTCCACAGGCGCTTCAACATCAACACACATATCAATTCTCTGTGTAATATTACTTTCAGCACCTTTTTTTATAAGTACAGAATCAATATTTTTTATTATGGGCTTAACAGAATTTTCCACACCGTAAAGCACACTCACATCAGTAAGCAAAGATGTATCTACTTCGGGTTTAAATACCGAATAATTGGCAAAGCCCCAATTAAGCATTTTTTTGGCATCTTCAAATCTTTCGGTACTGCTGGTGCTGTCAAGCACCACTGCAACAAGATGCACACCATTTCTTTCTGCCGTTGCACTTATGCAATATCCCGCCTTTGACGTAGTACCCGTTTTTAATCCCGTTGCACCCTCGTAAAATCTTATTAGTCTGTTGGTATTCACAAGTGAGGTTTCGCCGTCACGCAAGGTGTCAGTCCAAATTGATGTGTATTCTCTGATTTTGTCATACTTCATCAATTCACAACTCATAATTGCAATATCACGGGCTGTGGAATAGTGATTTTCGGTAGTATCATCAAGTCCCGAGCAATTTTCAAAATTGGTATTTACCATTCCCAATTCTTTTGCACGCTGATTCATCATTGAAATGAATGTTGCTTCATCACCTGCAACAAATTCGCCCAATGCAGTACTCGCATCATTTGCACTTGCTATGACCGTTGCTTTTAAAAGCTCGTGCACGGTCATCTGCTCACCCTCTTTAAGCCATATTTGTGAGCCCCCCTTTGAAGATGCATTTTTACTTGCGGTTACTACGTCATCAAGAGATATTTTTTCACTTTCAAGTGCCTCCATAACAAGCAACAAAGTCATAATTTTAGTTATTGATGCAGGGGGCAATTTTTCATCGGGATTTTTTGACATTAAAACTTCTCCGCTTGAAATTTCCATAAGTATTGCGGATTGTGCCGACAAAGAACCTGCAATCGCATCACCTTCTTCTGCAAAAGCAATTATTGACATTGACAAGCCCAAAATTATACATAGCATAACCGATATTATTTTCTTCATTATTATCCCTCCGTAAAAAAATATATGAATGGGACAAATTACTATATGAAAAAATCAGAAAATGTGTTACAATATGCTTTGGTGATACTATGAATGTATTTTTTCACACTCTTGGGTGCAAGGTAAATCAATATGAAACCCAAGAAATGCGTGAACAACTCAAACAAAACGGATACGCTATTACTGAAGACGAAAATAATGCGGATATTTTCGTCATAAATTCTTGCACCGTCACAAGTGAAAGTGACAGAAAAACAAGGCAATGTGTACGTCATTATAAAAAAAATCATCCCGAATGTACAATTGTGCTTACAGGGTGTATGCCACAGTCATTTCCCGAAATGGCTGAAGCACTGACAGAAGCTGATATTGTTTTGGGCAATAAAAACAACAAACTGTTGGTTACATCTCTAAACGAATATTTTTCTGCGTCCTGCAGAGTATTGCACTTAGAACAACATCAAAGTGGTGAAGCACTTTTTTCAAGCGGAATAAGTGAGTTTGAAGAAAGAACAAGGGCAACTTTAAAAATTGAGGATGGTTGTGACAGATTCTGCTCTTATTGTATTATTCCAAAAGCACGTGGCAGAGTTCGTTGGAAATCAATTGAAGACATAAAAAATGAAGTTTCTGCCCTTGCTGAAAATGGTTTTCGTGAAATTGTGCTTGTTGGAATAAACCTCTCTGCTTATGGCAAAGATAGTGAGTTAAATCTTGCTGATGCTGTTTTTGCGGTCAGTGAAAACGAAAAAATTGAGCGAATTCGTTTAGGCTCTCTTGAGCCCGACCACATCACAGATGAACTGATTGAAAGACTTGCAAAATGTGATAAATTATGTCCTCAATTTCACATTTCATTACAAAGCGGATGCGATAAAATTCTTAAAAAAATGAATAGGCACTACACAAGTGAAGAATATTTTAAACTTTGTCAGAAATTGAGAAAAGAGTTTAAAGACTGTACTCTAACCACTGATATTATGGTGGGTTTTCCCCACGAAAATGATGAAGATTTTGAAATAACAAAGGCATTTGCCGAAAAAGTTGGATTTGAAAAAATACATATATTCCCCTATTCTCGCAGGCGCGGAACTGTGGCTGACAAAATGGACGGACAAATTGCAAAAAGTGTCAAAGCACAGAGAGTTCACCAGTTATCAACTGTTGCAGAAAAGATTAGAAATGATTTTTTAAATGCACAAATTGGTAAAACTCTTTCAGTTCTTATTGAAACAAGGCAGAGTGACGGAATGTATTTAGGATACACCCCCAACTACACTCCCGTAAAAGTCAACTGCGATGCAAAAATTGGTGAAATTATAAATGCTAAAATTTATTCAGTTCAAGATGATTTTTGCATTGGACAGCAATAAAAAATGACGGTAAGTTCAAAACACTTACCGTCTTTCTTTTTTATAATGAGATTTCGTATGAAACTGAATTTGCAATATCATATGAATTGAATGACACCGTCAG
>JAZNZJ010000004.1:0-22277 GCA_045594885.1 Candidatus Fimenecus sp.
TTTTATGGGTTGTTTAAAAATCTGAATTTATCGGGGTAAATACTATCTACAAGTAATGTCATTCTGAGGAACGCAGTGACGAAGAATCTCAACCAAACAGAGATTCTTCGCGACCCTCAGAATGACACAAAGAAACCTACAACCCCCAATTTATCGAACACAGCAAGTACACTGATTTACCTCAATTCTGCTTGTGAGGAACTCTTTCCAATGGAATAATTTGCGTTAATTGTTTTTATTATTGCATTTTTTGGTTTAATATGGTAAAGTATTACTATCAACACTTGGAAAAGGGGAATCTTTATGGATTTAAAGAAAATTATTGACAAAAAGAATGAAGCTGCCCAGTTTATGATTGACGAAATCACTCATATCTGTAACAAGTTTGAAAAAAGAGCACCGGGTACTTATGGTGAACAGCAGGCTTGTGAATATATGGCAGACCAGTTGAAAGATTTGGGTTGTGACACCGTTTACGTTGACGAATTCAAAGAAAATCCTGACTCATTCTATGGTTGGATTTATTTCACAATCACTTGCTGCTTCTTAGCACTTGCATCTTATTTCTGTGCACCCGTGCTTTCAATTGTATTTATCGTAGTTGGTCTTACTCTTTGCGTATTACAGTTTGGACTTTACAAGAAAACAGTTGATAAATGCTTCAAAGAATTAACAGGTCATAATGCAGCAGGTTTTAAAAAGCCCACCGGCGAAGTAAAGCGTAGAATTATTTTTAACGGTCACCCTGATGCAACATGGGAATGGCCATTCAAATATAAATTTACATACCTTGGCTTTGATATTCATATGTGTCTTTGCATTGTTGGTGCAATTTATATGATTATTATTGCCGCAATAAAATTGAGTGGTGTTAATCCTGAACTTGCAACAAAACTTGGCCTTATCGGTCTTGTGTTCACACCTTTCTGGTTTGGTCTTTACTTTATGTGGAATAAAAAGAGAGTTGTTGACGGTGCTAACGATAACCTTTCAGGTTGCTATATTGGTATCGCAATTCTCAAGGCACTTAAAGAAGAGGGCATTGAGTTTGAGAACACAGAAATCGGTGTTGTTCTTACAGGTTCTGAAGAAGCGGGTCTTCGTGGTGCAAAAGCATGGTGTGAAGCACACGCACACGAATTCAATGATGTTCCCACATTCGTTTATTCTTACGATACAATTACTCAGCCCGAATATATGCAGGCTAACTACCGTGACCTTAACGCAACTGTTAAGGCTGATAAAGATGTTTCAGATTTATATGTTGAAGCTTGTGAAGAACTTGGTATTAAATGCGGTAGGGGTGTAGTTCCACCTCTCGGCGGTGCAACTGACTCAGCAGCTTTTGCTCAGGCAGGTATGCGTTCAACAGGTATCACCGCACTTAACCACGCACTTCCTGATTTCTATCATACAAGACTTGATACACCTGAAAAGCTTAACAAGGGTTGCCTTGCAGATTGCTTTGCAGCAAGTGTTAAAGTTCTTGAAATGTTTGATAATGGTGCAAAACAGTAATTTATAGTTTTTTACTCCCTTGATTTTTCAGGGGAGTATTTTTTTGTGTTCATTTTTTGTTAAAATATGATTGAAATCAACAAAGTGTTGTGCTATAATTGTAATATTAAATTATGAAAGAGGGATTTTATGAAAATCAATGACCTTTTGCATAAGGTTTATGGCACAAATCCTAATGACCCTTCAAGTCTTCAGCCTAAAGAAGCACTTGCTTATGGTGTTGCTGGTTTTGGTCAGAACTTTGTTTGCACAATTATCGGTTCATACCTTACAATCTTCTTGACTGACGCACTTCTTTTTGGTGCTGAGGGCGTTACAATCGGTACTCTTACAGGTTCAATGGCAGTTGCTTATTTGATGCTTGGTACTCGTATTTTTGATGCTTTCAATGACCCGATTATGGGTTCAATTGTTGACAAGACAAGAACAAAGTGGGGTAAATGTCGTCCTTACCTTAAATGGATGGCAATTCCAATTGCAATTATGACAATTGCTTGTTTCTTACCTGTATTCCAGGCAAAAGCAACATCAACATTTATCATTATCGCAATTATCTATGTTATCTGGTCCGTTGTTTACACAGTTGCTGACGTTCCTTATTGGGGCCTTTCAACTTGTATGACCAATGACACGGTTGTTCGTGGCAATCTTCTTACAATTACTCGTCTTCTTTGCACATTGGGTGCAGGTATCGTTACTGTTTTCATTCCGATTATCACAAACGGAATCACAGCAAAATACAAATACACAGCAGAAATGCTTGACCAAATCAAGGTTGATAAAGCTTCAGAAATTGCAAATCTTGTTGAAAATCAAGGTCTTACTGTTGAAGAAGCAGCAAACACATTTATCAATACAGTTATTAAGGGTCAGGAAATTGCTAATGCCGACACTCTTAAATGGACATACTTTATCGCAGCAGCAGTTCTTGTTATTGCAGCAGTTCCAATGTTCTTCTATGGCTTTAAGAACACAAAAGAACGCTTTACAGCAGATGACAACCCACCAAGCTTT
The DNA here is from genome assembly GCA_045594885.1 of Candidatus Fimenecus sp. Taxonomy (GTDB): domain Bacteria; phylum Bacillota; class Clostridia; order Oscillospirales; family Acutalibacteraceae; genus Fimenecus. The sequence goes on from JAZNZJ010000004.1 coordinate 2,533, forward strand.
GGCCATAATATGAAGCTCCTTTTTAAGAATAAAGAACTTCTTCTTATTGTGCTTTCGGGTATTCTTGGTGGTGCAAGAATGGTTTATACATACACAGGCGGTCTTTACTTTGCAAAGTATGTTCTTCAAAACGAAGGTATGTACAGTTTGATTACTCTTCTTGTTGTTCCAGGAGGTCTTGTAGCATCACTTCTTGTTCCGTGGATGTCAAAGAAATTTACAAAGAAATGGGCATATATATTTGTGCATCTCTTTGGCGGTGTAGTAATGGCTATTATGTATTTCGTTGGCTATGACGCAACATGGAAACTTGTTATTGCGGCTATTGCGCTCGTTCTTCTTGGCATTCCTCAGGGTGTTAACAACATCATCACTTATGCTATGATTGGTGATACTGTTGACTATCTTGAATGGAAAACAGGCGAACGTGGTGAAGGTATCTGTTTCGCAATGCAGACTCTTATCAATAAAATTGGTATGGCTGTTGGTGCTTTCATCGGTGTTATTTCTTTCGCAGCAGCAGGCATTAATGCTGAAACAGGTTACATTTCTGCAGAAGGTGCACAGACACTTTGGAATATGCTTGTTCTTTCAGGTGTTATCAGTATGTTTGCTTGTGCAGTTCCAATGTTCTTCTATACAATCACAGAAAAACGTCAGGCTGAAATGGTTGCAGAAATCGAAGCAAGAAAAGCAACAAAATAATTATTCAAGTAAATATTGGACGGTGGTAGCAACCTATCACCGTCTTTTTTATGGTGTATTATGATATATAATAATATTATAAAAGGGGAGTTCATTGACCGTCCCAATCGTTTTATTGCAAACGTAATAATAGATGGCAAAATTGAGGTATGTCACGTTAAGAATACGGGCAGGTGCAAAGAATTACTCGTTAAAGGCTCAACAGTATATCTTCAAAAAGCGCACAATCCCAATCGTAAAACACAATATGATTTGATAGCCGTGCAAAAGGGTGACAGACTCATAAATATGGATAGTCAGGTGGTAAATTCTGTTGCACTTGAATATATTCCAAATATGTTTGAAAATATAAAATTTATTAAGCCCGAATATAAATACGGTAATTCACGTTTCGATATTTATGTAGAAACCCCAAATGATAAAATCTTTGTAGAGGTAAAGGGTGTAACCCTTGAGAATGACGGTGTAGTGCGTTTTCCGGATGCTCCCACAGAGAACGTGGTGTAAAACATCTCAAAGAGCTACAGAAAGCCGTTTTGAACGGATTTAAAGCATATGTACTGTTCGTAGTTCAAATGGATAATGTAAAATGGTTTGAACCCAATATAACCACACACCCAGAGTTTGCTCAAGCATTGAAAGATGCGAACAAAAACGGTGTGCAAATATTGGCATATCAATGTAATGTCGCTCCCGAAAGCATTACAATCAAAAATCAAATTCCCGTGAAGATATAAAAAATCCCACTGAATATCAGTGGGATTTGCTTATGTTTATGTGTTTTATTAGCCGATAACTGCAAGAACCTCGTCAGTAGCAACTGATGAGCCCTTTGTTGCAATAACCTGTTTGATTGTACCAGAGCAAGGAGCAACAATTTCGTTTTCCATCTTCATTGCTTCAAGAATGAATAGAACATCACCTTCATTTATTGCTTGACCAACTGCTGCATTAACTGAAAGAACTGTACCCGGCATTGGAGCAGTAACTTTTGTGCCGTCGCCAACTGCTACGGGTGCTGGTGCTGCTGCAGGGGCAGGAGCAGCTTCAGTTGTTGGTGCTGCTGCGGGTGCTGCTACAGGTGCTGAAACTACAACGGGTGCTGCTGATGGAACAACCGCAGTAACAACTGCTTCGTTAAGCTCGTTTACTTCAACTTCATAATCATTGCCATTTAATGTAACTACATATTTCATTTTTAAAATCTCCTTTATTTCTCAATAAGTTTAATTGATTTAAATACAAGTCTGTCAAGTGGAATTCCGGACTCTTTACTTGTGATAGCCATAACTTTTGCCGCTGTTTCTTCATCAGTTTTGTAAAGTTCAGGTGTATCACAAAGCTTGATTGACTTGAAATTAAGTCTTTCGAGCGGAATGCCTGTCTGGTGGCTGATAATTGCCATAATTGATGCGGCCGATTTATAGTCAGTCTTATAAAGTTCAAGAGAATCATCAAGTCTGATTGAATTGAACTGAAGTCTATTGAGAGGAATACCTGTCTGGTGACTTACAATTGCCATAATTGTTGCGGCACTCTGCTCATCAACCTTGTAAAGCTCAACACCGTGACCATAAATAACAGGTGCGGGTGAAGATTCAGCTACTACTGGAGCAGGTGGCTTTTTAGCAGTACCTCTTTTAATTTCAGGTGCTATTTCTGCAACAACCTCTTCAAAGGTTTCACTGTGTTCATCAACAGAGTGTGAAAGGTTTGAAAGCTTTGCAATTATCACTAAAAACAAAACGAGAAATACGGCATAAATCACGCATTCGATTGGTGAAAGATTAAGAGCTTCTAACATATTCGGTCACTCCTTAATCAATCTTTTTAATTGAAAACTTATATGTGTTCTTTTCTTTTTCTGCACGGTCAGTAAGGAATTTTTCAGCCTGTGCAGGGAAGGCGATGTAAGAAAGTACATCTTCATCAGATTTAGCAAGGTCACCAAGCTCTGCCTTTGTCTTTTCAAACATTGGTTCAAGAGTATCAGCGAAACGGCAGGTGATTGGTTCTTCATCACCAAGAACTTTTTTCTGAAGGTCAGCATCAATAGGGCCGGGCGCTTTACCATATTCACCCTTGATATAAGCCTTGATTTCCTTTGAAATATTCTTATATCTTTCGCCGACAAGTACATTTGTAACAGCTTGATTACCAACCATCTGGCTAAGAGGAGTAACAAGTGGGGGATAACCCATATCTTTACGAACCTGAGGAATTTCTAAAAGAGCTTCTTCCATTCTGTCAAGGGCATTCATATCCTCAAGGTTTGCCATCATGTTTGAAAGCATTCCACCGGGAACTTTATAGGTCAATGCGTCAGTATCAGTTACAAGTGCCTTTGGTTTTAAAAGTCCTGATGAAAGATATTCATCACGAAGTGGTTTGAAATGGTCGTTAACTGCTTTTAATGTATCTCTGTTAAGACCTGTTTCGTAGCCAAGTTCTGTGAGAGCATCATATATTGTTTCTGTTGCAGGCTGTGAAGTACCACCTGAGAAACAAGATGTTGCTGTGTCAATTATGTCGCAACCTGCCTCAACGGCTTTAAGGATTGTCATATATGCCATACCTGTTGTTGAGTGAGTGTGAAGAATAACGGGCATTTCGGGCATTGCGTCCTTAATTGCACCAACAAGGTCCTTTGCTTCAACGGGCGTCATAACACCTGCCATATCCTTAATGCAGATTGTAGAGCAACCCATTTCTTTCATTTCTTTACAAAGAGCCACATAGTTTTTAAGTGTATGAACAGGGCTTGTTGTATAAGAAATAGCACCTGATGCAATCGCACCGTTTTTAATTGTTTCATCAACTGCTACCTGAATGTTGCGTACATCGTTAAGAGCATCGAATATTCTGATAACATCAATACCGTTTTCAATACTCTTTTTAACGAACATTCTAACAACGTCGTCAGGGTAGTGCTTATAGCCTAAAAGATTCTGACCACGAAGAAGCATTTGAAGCTTGGTGTCAGGGCACTTTTCGTTGATACGGCGAAGTCTTTCCCATGGGTCTTCGTTAAGATAACGAAGGCAAGAGTCAAAAGTTGCACCGCCCCAGCATTCAAGAGAATAATAACCCGCACTATTGAGCTTTTCAAGAACTGGTTCTAAATCAGAGAATGGCATTCTTGTAGCAATAAGTGACTGGTTGGCATCTCTCAATACGGTTTCTGTAAACTGTACTTTCATTGTTTTAGCCTCCAAAACACATTTTAAATTATAAATAAATAACAAATTTACCCATTGTAAATTATTGTTTTAATTATACCTTATAAAATTAGTATTATCAATAGTAAATAAAATAATAAATAAAAATTTGGCGGAATAACAAAAAAAGATGCTGAAAAGCATCTCTTTTTGTTGATAAATTGTCATTAATTTACAATTGTTTTTAGAATGGATTAACCTGAATATCACCAATGTTTGGTGCATAGGTAACTCTGTCATTAAAGCTATATGAACCATCATTTGAAAGTTTGATTTCATTGTCGCCAGCTTCAAGATAAAGCACAACAGTTTTTGTCTTGTAATGCTCCCAACTGTATGTGCTACGGAAGAAATGATTACCACGATTTTCACCGTTTACAGTAAAGGTGATATATCTCTCAATAAGGTCAACATTGTAAGCGTGGAATCCACCTTCTTCATTGTTTGCATATTCAATAGTGAAATTATAATAACCTGCCTTTTCAACATTCACATTGAATGTAACGTAACTTTCTTTATCAGATGCAATCCAACCAATTCTCTTACCGCTTGAAGTGTTCATATCATCTTCAACAGTTGCGCCATTGTAAACTTTCATATCAGCAGGGGTGATGGTTGAAAGTGTAAAGACTTTTGAATAAAGACCAATTTGCTCAATAGCAGTGTTATTATCTAAAACAATTTTATTATAACCACGATGCAAGAATACGCTATCAGTATCACTTGATGATGTTTTATCAATTCCGTTTACAGTTAATTTGGTAGTAGGTTTTGACAAATTAATTTGATAAGTAGTATCGTAAGGCACGACAACCGACCAAGCAGTCTCATTCTCGTCAGCATTTCTTGATTTTAATGGTGCAAAATATATATCTGGATTAGTATCATCAAACGGAGAAAAATCCACAAAATCCAATGTCAATATAGCATCATTAAGCACATTAATATGAACTGTATTTTTGCCTTTTTTCAAGTCAGCAAGGATTGTAACACATTCCATATACTCATCTTTAATTGTTGATGGGAATTTTACATTTTTTTCATCACCATTTATTGAAACCTGTGCATTAGCAGTAATTCTTCCAGCTTCAACACTAGCATTAGCATAAACAAAATCAAGTGCGTAAAGTCCAGCTTTATCTATATCAACTGTGAATTCAATTGTACTGTCCTTGTCAAGACCTTTTACAACTAATCCTTTTGAACTTGCATATGAAATCCATTCGGGAACAAATGCGTTACCGTCAAATTCAGCATCTTCTGCCTCATAACGAACTGTTCTGTTTTTATTTTCGCTTTCTTCTTCGTTGTCATAAGGTGTAATCTCAATTAAATATGCCTGACTTTCAGCTTCACAGGGGAGAGTGAACTTAATCGCATTACCCGATACCTTTACAACCTCTGTCATACATTCTTCGGGTGAATAAACCGCACCACCAAGTCCCTTGAAGTCAACATAATTAACCTTAACTGTTACCTTGTCACCATTCTTAAAATATTTTTCATCTATATTTTTAATCTTTATGCTACTATCTTCTCCGCTACCGCCCGTAAGCATATAGAACTTGTTTTCTGCCTCATCAAAACTTGCCATACCGATAAATCCCTTGTTGAAAAGGGGATATTTACCTTTAAGCCAGTTGCCGATATTACTGTGGAATAAATCCCATTCACTGACTTCTAATTCTTTACCTTTCATATCAGCATAGAATTTGTAAACCCAATAGTTTGAGTTAGGCGTAACATCATCAGCAACGGTTTCAGCAAGGTTGTTTGCAAGTCGCCAATATGCTACACAACCATAAATGTCATCAGCCTCAAGTCGAGAAATCCATTTTACAGATTCACCGGGGATACCATTTGTCTGCATAAGTCCATATTCCGAAATACAGATGGGCATATGAGGGAGCTCTAATTCATCACAAGTCTTGTAGAATTCGTTAAATCTATATTCCATCCAATATATTGAATAATTAGGCTCACCCGCAAGTTCGTGCCATACAAACATATCGGGTAAACAGTTATTCGCTTTGCAATATGTTAAAAATTCTTTATTCCAATCGTAGTTATATCCGCAATGGCCCGGACCCGCAATTTTTGCGTTGGGATTTATATCTTTTACAACCTTATATGTAGATGCCCAAGCATCATAGAATTTATATCTGTTTTCTTCAACCCAATGGTCACCAAACCATTGACCATTATCCATTTCGTTGTAAATGCAATAAACTAACTTGTCTTTGTATTCTGAATTTTCCATTTCGGTAACAGTTTTCTTTACTCGTTCATTGTAAAGTTCAAGGCTGTCTAACTGATAATACCAAGTGTCATACATATCTTGAGTATATATGAAAAGATATTCACCACCCGCTTCTGTAAAGGTTTCTGCTACCTGATTAACATCACCAATTGGGTGTTGAAGTCCACCCGCAGGCTTTGTTGCAAGGGTGTTTATGCCGATGCTCTCGGTAATTTCAGCGGTCGGCACATCATCTTCAGCCAATCCGTAAAGAAATCCTGCCGCTCTGCCCGTAAGGTCAGATTGCTGTGAAAAATCGACTGTTAAAGTGGGTACTTTAATAACAGCAAAGGCAATTCCTATAATAATTGCTAATGTTAAAACAGAAATGCCAATTCCCAATAAGACTTTTTTTAGTGTTTTCATAATATTACCACCCATATTCTTCTCCCCCCTCAATGTTAGAGCCTGATATAGCCTTCCACCTGCGAGGGTGCGGGTGTCCAGTGGACACCTCTGCGAAGCAGAAGCACCGACCGAGCCGGCAGGCGAGAATTAAGGCGTCACCGCAAGGTGACGGAAGGGGGGTATCAATATAATACATCTTCATTCTACCATACTATTCAGCTTTCTTCAATCTTAAAATGGAAGAAATGCCCATAACAATCAAAAATACTGCAAATATTTTTGAAAGGTAATCAGTTGGAATATTTTTAATAAAAAGGCTTGAGGCGATTGCACCACAAACTCCGCCGAGAATTACAGGTGCAATTGCCTTATAATCAATTTGCTTTTTAACTGTATAAATTATCGTTGCAAGAATTGCACAAGGAACAAAGAATATAAGGTTTATGCCTTGTGCTTTTAATTGTGGTGTATCCATAAATACCGCAAGATAAATAATCAGCACTCCGCCACCACCAAAGCCCATAGCACCGATTAAACCCGATAAAAAACCCGCAATAATTGAAATTATACTCATTTAAAAAGCAACCTCACTCCCGCCCAAATCATAAATAATGCAAAAATAATAGTGAGAATTTTGTTAGAGGTCTTTTTTATTACGAATGTACCAACCGCACTGCCTAAAAGACCGGGGATTAAATAAATATAAGTATCCGAAAATGTAACACTACCATTTAATAAATAAATAATTGCACTAATAATAGTTATAGGTAAAATCGTCGCAACCGCATTTATTTGGGACTCTTTTTGTGACATTCCCATTCTTTTGTATAAAGGTACAGTGAGCATACCGCCGCCTGCACCCAATGTCACATTCACAACTCCAATGCATAATCCTGCTAAATATTTCTTTGCACCACTCATAATTACACCTCATTATATTTTACCCCAAAATAATGAAATAAATTTGAATTTGTCGGGATAAATACTATCTACAAGTAATGTCATTCTGAGGAACGCAGTGACGAAGAATCTCAACTAAACAGAGATTCTTCGCGACCCTCAGAATGACACAAAGAAACCTACAAACCCCAATTTGTCTAATAGAATTCAAACAAACAACAAATATGCTAAATAGAATAATTCCCTTTACAAGCGAATTTCATTCACCTATAATGTTATTGTAAAACTCAAATAATCAGGCTATTATTGTATTGTAGCTACAAGAAATATTTTGAGGTGATTTTATGACAATCTATTTTGGCGAGAATATTAAAAAACTTCGCAAAGAAAAAGAATTAACCCAAGAAGCTCTTGCAGATTTTTTAGATGTGTCCTTTCAAACAATAAGTAAATGGGAGAGGGGAGAAACCTACCCCGACATTACAATTCTTCCTGTAATTGCATCATTTTTCAATGTAACCATTGATGATTTGTTCGGGGTTGATAAGGCAAAAAAAGAAGAAAAAATCAATGAATACCTTGATTTATATGAAAGGTGGCGGATTAAAGAAACTGCTGAAACGTTTGCAAAATTTAAAGTTGCAGTTAAAGAGTTTCCGGGAGTTTTCTGTATTCTTATAAGGTATATGGAACTTTTAAGGTGTGAATGTGATTATAGAGATGAAAAAGCAACTAATGAATTACTTTCAATCTATGATAATATTCAAAGGCATTGTACTGATGATAGTATAAGAATGTGGTCAAAGCGAATTATTTGTCAACATTTGAATAGATTAGCCGGTTGTACAAATAATTATGACTATCAGAAACAGGCTAATGAAATTCTTGCAGAAATGCCATCTTTACTCAATTCAAAAGAATATCTTGAAGTAACAATGAATGATAATGTTGAAATGCAAAGAACTGTATGTGAAACTGCAATTACAGAGTTGCTTTATTTGCTTGATAATTGTTTTGACCATTATTGTTATTATGATAGCAATTTTACAACTGAATATAAAATTGAAGTGGTCAGCAATACAAATGCACTTTTCCACACCTTTTATCAAAATGAAAATTACGGAAAGAATTGGATGCATCTTGTATATAACTACGGGCATTTGGGTCATTGGCATTTTGAGATAGGAAAAGAGAAAGAAGCACTGCATTATCTTAAAATTGCAGCTGAATATGCTGTTAAGTGTGATTCTGTTTTTGATAATACAGAAACGGTGGCAAAATTTTATGAGCAGGAAAGAGATTATCGGGAAATGAATATGTGTACTCGTATGAAAGAACTTATAACAAAACATTACCCCTTATCCGCCGAATTTAAATCAAAACCCGAATTCCAAGAAATAATTAAAATATTGGAATAAGTAGGGCGGGGGTGCGGGTGTCCGGTGGACACCTCTGCGAAGCAGAAGCACCGACCGAGCCGACAGGCGAGATACTTGCTCCCGCCGAAAATAAAAAGAGGTTGCAAAACAACCTCTTTTTATCATATTTAACTCAATTTTACTCTATCGCTTTCGGCATATTCCATTTAAAAATCATTGCAAGTAGTCGTGCAATAAATGTTACAAGTACACCCGCGACAATTGCAATTCCGTCATTTACTTCAAACAAATACATTATGTAATAAACACCCGAGCCGAAAATCGCCGCAATTGCATAAATTCGTTTCACAAGCACAAAGGGGATGGATTTTGTAAGAACATCACGGATAATACCGCCACCGATACAGCTAATCACACCGCAGGAAATAGTAATAATTGCATCATTTCCGTATCCGTTTTCAATACCAACTTTTGTACCCACAATGGCAAAAATACCAAGACCCAATGCGTCGAAAACATCGTTTATATGCTCAATTTTTGTTTCATTTTCAAGATATGTTTTACTATATTTTCTTGCAATAAGAAAAACAATTATTGAAACAACAACGCAAATCAATAAATACCATTTTAAACCAAAAATTGCGGGTGGTGAAAAGCTGAAAATTGTGTCTCGTAAAAGTCCGCCACCCATTGAAGTTAAAATAGCAAGAAGCATAACTCCGAAAAGGTCAGTTTTTCTTCTGATTGCAACCATTGACCCCGAAATTGAAAATGCAACAACGCCAATTACTTCAATTATAATTGAAAATATTTCCATTTCAAAACCCCTACATTTGCTTAATGTAATCATTTTCTTGATTATAGCAAATATTTATAGGAAACTCAATATGAAAATAATCAAATTATTAAAACATTCATTTTGCACTTTGCGTTTTGCATTTTGCACTTAAATAAACCCGTCACACAACAGCATCATAATAACTCCTGAAACTCCGCCGATTGACGAAATACCCAGTGTCCATGCGTTTACCGGAATATGCACCGTAATATACTGTCCAATTAAATTCACCGCAAACAAAGAGCATATTCCCTGTAATGCAGTTAACAAAGAAACTGTAAAAAATCGTTTTGATTTTATATAAGAAATGATTATTACAACAATGTAAAAAGCAAAAATACAACCGAGAAAAACTTTTGCAGACATAAGAACACCTCACAGAAAATGGACATATCTATTTTTATTAAAATTCTGCTTAATTTATTCTTCAATACATATAAATAAAATGAGGTGATTTTATGAGCGAGATTAAGAAAACATATGAGCAATATTGTACAAATATTTGTGGTAATGTGATAATGGAAGAAATTATATATGCTGACGGAGAAAAGAAAATACAATGCACAAATGAGAATTGTCCGTCAAAAAATAAAGGTTGCCAAAACAAATTATTACAAAATTGTTGATTTTATCATATTGACCGTTTGAAGAAAACATAGTACAATAATAAGGCTATAACAAAACATTATTCTAAATTTATATACAGCGGTGAATTTTAATGCAAAAAATTATTGATTCGGTTTTTGACGTCATCGCATTCTCAAACGGTATCATTTATACGAAAAAGACTGTGCTTGAAAATGGCTCGGTCAAGGTTAATTTTTACGGATATGATATAAAAAGAATGCAGAAAACACCTGTTACAAAAAGTGTTTATCTTCTTAGTAAATACGGCGCAGGTTATAAAAAAATAGCAGAGCAGTTGGGCGATTATGTTTCTTGTGATGCTGATACATTACCCACAAAACAGGTAGTCGTGGTTTACCCAAGTGGTGAAACCGGAATTTTCTCACCCGAGGGTGAAATGCTTTGGTCGGGCGATTTGCAGTATCACGGAGGGGACATTTGCGGTGCAGCTGCAGACGGCAGACAAATCTGGAGTGTTGTTCCAAGTAAAAACTGCGTTGTGTCTTATTCAATATCACACAAAAAATTCAGTATGCGTATAGGCTCAGAAGAGTCAACCTCATTTCAAAATCCCGTTTCTATTTCAAAATATGATGATGATTTATATATTTGTAATGCGGGTTCAAATAAGGTGAGAACTATCAGCCTTCGTGATTACTCAGTCAATGATTTCCGTATTTTTGATGAACCGGTTTATAAATATCTGCGTTCTTGCGGTAAGGAAATTGTTGTACTTGAATCAGGCGTGTATGTGTTATAATCAATAAAAGGAGTAATTAAAATGAGCGAAGAATTTAATCCTGACCTTGTGTCAGTAGTTGACGAAAACGGTGTTGAGCACGTTTTTGAAGAGCTTGACAGAATTGAAACAGATAAGGCAAAATATGTGGCACTTCTTCCTGTTTATGATGATGCGGAAGAAATTCTCGATGATGACGGTGAGCTTATTATTCTTAAAGTAAGCGAAGAAGACGGCGAAACATATTTAGAGCCAATCGAAGATGATAACGAATTCAACGAAATCGGCAAAATTTTTGAAGAAAGATTGTCAGAAATATTTGCCTTTGATGATGAAGAATAATTTAAACTGAAAAAACAATACTATTTTCACCCTGCGAAGCCCGATAACTGCGGACGATATTAACCCAACACACTATTAAAGGGAGCTTGTACTCGATTCATTGGGAGCAGACCTCCCGTCTTTTTGACGGACGAAGGGAGCACAGATATGAACGGAGAGCACCCACCTGCTTAACATGCAGGTTAGTATTCACCGCAACCGACTTTGTGGGGCACTTTTTTATGCAGAAATCAAAATGCAAAATAATTTGTAACAATAGGTGAATTCACTTATTGTTATTTTTTTGTTTAATATTGGTTTTATTTGCCAACACTCCATTTGTTAGGAGTGATTTTATGAAAAAGACAATAGTACGAATAGAACTCTCAATACTTTTAGCCCTTGTAATATGCTTTGCCTTTAATGTTACCGCATTTTCAGAAAAATGTGACAGCATAAGAGAAAAAATGCTTAGAATGCACGTGATTGCAAATTCTGACAGTGATGCCGACCAACAGCTTAAACTCAAAGTCCGTGACGCAGTGCTTACTGCAGGTGAAGAAATTTTTGATGGTTCTGTTACCGCCGATGATGCTGAAGAAAAAATTCTGCCCCATATTGATAAATTAAGACAAGTGGCATTACAAGTCATTGAAAATGAAGGTTTTGATTATGACGTGCAAATCACCGTACAGAAAGAATTTTTCAATACCCGTACTTATGAGAATTCGGTAACCCTTCCCGCAGGCTATTATACGGCTGTAAAAGTGATAATAGGTGAGGGCAAAGGGCAAAATTGGTGGTGTGTAATGTTCCCGCCAATGTGTTTGCCTGCTGCAAGTGGCGAGTGTGATATGTCGGAATTTCTCACAGATGAAGAAACCGAGATTGTTGAAAATAGCGAAAAGTATCAGTTTAAATTTAAAATTGTTGAAGTATTTGAAATTTTGCTAAATAAGAAACAACTCTTTACAAATTAAAAAATTTCTTGTAATATATATTTGTAAAAATTTGACTTTTTAGTTTTTACAAGTACATTCCAAGGAGTTGGAGCATATGCCACTTGTGTTGGCTCATAGAGGTGCAAATAAGGTAGCACCTCAAAATACATTACCAAGCTTTAAGAAAGCAATCGAATTTAATGCAGACGGATTTGAAACCGACGTTCATTTGTGTAAGGACGGCGAAATCGTCATTTGTCATAACTATACTGTTGATGCTACATCAAACGGTAAAGGTTTTATTGATGAAATGACTCTCGCTCAGTTGCGTCAATTGGACTTCGGTTCTTATTTTTCTAAAGACTTTGCGGGGGTGACATTACCAACACTTGCAGAGCTTTTAGACCTTACAAAGAATATGAAGCTTATCAATATTGAAATTAAACCACCAAAGAAAAACAATGACCTTGTAAAAAAGGTTGTTGAAGAGGTACATAAATTTGGTATTGAAAAAAATACTATTATTTCTTGCTTTGACCCCGAGTGCCTTCGTCAAGTAAAAGAGTTTGATAAATCACTCAAAACAGGTCTCCTTTATGAAGAAGATGTTTTGGGCAAAGAGATTATGAACTTTGGTGTTGCGAAATATTGTATGCAGCTCAATGCCGATGCGGCTCATCCCGAATATTTCCTCATTAGCGAAGAAGAAGTCAAGGAACTCCATTCAAATAATATTGCTGTCAATCCTTGGACAGTCAATAATGAAGAAGATATCATAAGACTTACAAATTGGGAGTGCGATGCACTCATAACCGATGTGCCCGATTTCTGCCGTAAAGTATTGGAGGGGATTGAATGAGAAAACCCAAATACAGTATAATTCCCAAACCGCAAAAATATGATGTTCTTGACGGTTCATATACAGTGACCTGTGAAACTGCAGTTCTTTGTGTACCCGAGTTTATTAAAGCAGGAAAATTCCTTTCAGATTTTCTTAAAACAAAGAAAGATGCAAACAATGGTGCAATAAAATTTAATAAAGACGAAAAAATTAAGCCGGAAGGTTACGTTCTCAAAATCAATTCGGACGGCATTACGGTATCTGCATCTGATGAAAATGGTGCATTTTACGGTGCAGTAACTCTAAAAATTATGATTATGCAGGCAAAAAGTTCTGATGGTGTTGCTGTTCTCAATGGTGCATATATTTATGATTATCCCAAATTCTCATACCGTGGCGGAATGATGGATGAATCTCGTCATTTCTTTGGTGTAGATGCGGTAAAACGTGCCCTTGACAGTATGGCACTTTTAAAATTGAATAAATTTCATTGGCATTTAAGCGATGACCAGGGTTACAGAATTGAAAGCGAAGTTTTTCCGCTTCTCAATGAAATCAGCAGTAAAAGACAATATGAATTCTTGGGCGGTGCAGAAATTTTAAGCAAAATTCCTGGTCTTCAGAAGAGTGGCGGCGAGTATTGTCATTATTATAAAAAAAGTGAAATTCGTGAAATCGTTGATTATGCAAAAAATCTCTGTATTGACATAATTCCCGAAATTGACATACCCGGTCATACAGTTTCAATCTTGGCGGCTTATCCTGAACTTTCTTGTTTAAAGGGTGAGTACGAAGTGTTTTGTGAAAACGGAATTACTAAAGATGTACTTTGTGCAGGTAATGAAGAAACCTATGATTTCGTTGAAAAACTTTTGTCCGAGGTTTGCGAATTGTTCCCATATGAATATTTCCATATGGGTGGCGATGAAGCGGCAAAAGGTCATAAGATTTGGGAAACCCAGTGCCCAATATGCCAAGCAAAAATGAAAGAGTTAGGTCTTGAAAAAGGTAAAGATTTACAGGTTTATTTTAATAATCGAGTTAATGAAATGCTTAAAAAACTTGGTAAAACAAGTATTGAGTGGAATGATGGTATAGGGGAAAATACAAATAGTGATATTGTTGGTCAATATTGGATTTATCGCACACCTGTATGGACAAAACGTGAAAACGATAAACGAAAATTTATTGTTTCACCTTGCCCCACAATGTATTTTGATTTTTCCTATGCACAGGTGCCACTTAAAAAGGTGTATAACTACAATGTTGCAAAATCAGGCTTTGTAAATGAAAAGAATGTTCTTGGTGTTGAGTTTGAATCCTGGGCAGAATGGATTGATACTGAAAATGCGTGGCAGTTTGCAGTTTATCCACGAATTTTTGCTCTTGCAGAAGTTGCTTGGACAGAGGATAACCTAAAGAATTATAAGGACTTCTATAAACGCCTCGAATTTTTTAAAGCATATATGCGTGCAAAAGAAATAAACTATTCAAGACTTGAAAAGAAAAAATTCGGTGTAAAAAACTATTCAGCTTATCATTTGGGTGAACGTGGTAATGAGTATAAATACAATGAAAAGTCCAAGATGACAAAATAGGAGAAAACAAATGACAATTACACATTTATTATCTTTTTTTGCGGGTATCGGATTGTTCCTTTATGGTATAAATGCTATGGGCGATGGTCTTGAATATGCTGCAGGTTCGAAAATGAAGAAAATTTTAGGTGCACTTACCAAAAACAGATTTTTAGCTGTTATTATGGGTGCACTTGTCACTGCACTTATTCAGAGTTCTTCTGCAACAACAGTAATGGTAGTGGGATTTGTAAATGCGGGGCTTATGAATCTTGCACAGGCTGTCGGTGTAATTATGGGTGCTAATATAGGTACAACCGTTACCAGTGTGCTCATAGCTCTTGATTTAAGTGATATTGCACCGATTGCTCTTTTTCTTGGTGTGTTTGTAATGCTTTTTGTAAAAAAAGATATTGTGAAGCATATTGGTCAGACAATTGCAGGCTTCGGTATGCTTTTTTTAGGTATGGATACAATGTCAGCTGCTATGGAGCCTTTAAGAGATTCTGAAGTTTTCATTTATTTTATGACAAACTACAGTAATCCAATTATTGGTATTCTTATAGGTCTTGTGCTTACCGCTATAATTCAAAGTTCATCTGCAAGTATTGGTATTTTACAGGCTCTTGCAGTTCAGGGTTTAGTACCGATTGAATTCGCTATTTATATTCTTTTGGGGCAGAATATTGGTACTTGTATTACTGCTCTTCTTTCAGCAGCAGGTTCAAAAACAAATTCAAAAAGAACCGCAATTATGCACTTACTCTTCAATGTTATTGGTACAGTTATATTCTTGATTATTACTGCGTTTACACCATATACAGCCTTACTCGAAAGAATAAGTGATAATGTTTCAGTGCAAATTTCAACTGCTCATATTATCTTTAATGTAGTAAGTACAATTATTCTTTTACCATTTGCAAATTGGATTATCAAAATGGCTTGTATTCTTGTGCCGGACAAAGAGCCCGAAGATTCTAAGCTTGAATTCAAATTCTATGACGAGCACCTTCTCACAACGCCTCCCGTTGCTGTTGAACAAATCGGTAAAGAGGTTGTAAGAATGGCTCATCTTTCCCGTGATAACTTTGACCGTGCTGCAAAAGCCCTTATTAATAATGATACTTCGAAAACTGAAAAAATCAAATCGGTTGAAGATGTTATTAACTTCCTCAATCACGGAATTACAAGACATCTTGTTAAAATCAATGCACTTGATTTAGACTATTCAGATGCAAAATATATAGGCCGTCTTTTCCATGTTGTTAATGACATTGAACGTATTGGTGACCACGCAGTTAACTTGAGCGAGGCTGTGGCTGTACGTAGTAGCGAAAAACTTGCAATATCTGATGAAGCTGTAGCAGAACTTGAAAATATGCATAAGTGCGTAATTGAATTGCTTGATTCTTCAATTGCTTCCTTTGAAAAGCAAGAACTTACCGTTGAAGAAGCAAAGAATATTGAAACTCTTGAAACGGTATCCGATAATCTTAAGGTTCGTTATCAAGATGCACATCTTCGTCGTCTTAATGAAGAACATTGTGAAACACGTGCAGGTATGATGTTTGTAAATACTCTTATCGACTTTGAACGTGTGGGTGACCATGCAAAGAATATTGCTTTTGCGGTTAAAAAGAAACCCGCTGAAAAGGTAGCAATAGACGAAAAAGTGGTCGAATCATATTAAATTATTATAAAGTAGGGCGGGGTTTAACTCTCGCCGCTACTTATTAAAATTAAATGGGAGAAAAACTATGAATAAATACATTAGAAAAATCTTATCAATAATTTTAGTTTTTGCATTTATTTTTTCACTGTCATCTTGTAATTCTGTTGACTATGAAATAAAGAATAATGATGATTTCAGTGTAATGGAAAATGCTGAAATTATTGGCGAATTAAAAGGTCAAGTTGCTTTAGAGGGTACATTTATTGAAATTCGTTTTCCTGAAGAAACAACATTCGATACGGTAGTGCTTGAAGAAAATGATAATCAGATTTATAAATTCTCAATCTGGATTAAGGATGAAAATGGTGAGTATAAATCAATATATCAACAGGATAGAGTTGGGGACTATCGTTATTGTGAAATTGGTGAACATACTACGGATTCGCTTAAAATCTGTATTAACTCTTCAAACGAAAATCAGTACAGTTTAAAAAGCATTGATGTTTTGAATGTAAAGGACAATAAAAACGAAGATTTTCGTGTAACATCATATCTTGTGTGTCAATGGTTTTATGGTAATGAAAACGTAGAAATAGAGAAAATGAGTACACTGACAGATATAATTTTATTTGGAGTTGCCAGATTTGATGAAAACGGAAAAGTCTATCTTCAAGACCTCGACATCAATGGTGAGCTTGTAAGTGGCGATAAGGTCTTAAAGAAAGTAATTGAAGATGTAAAAAAAGCAAACCCAAATGCTAATATTCACTGTAATATTTTGGGCCCTGATGGTGCGGACTCAACTGATAAAGAAAAGCTACATAGTCAGGCATTTATCGATAATAGTGAAGTACTTATTGATAATATTTTAGAATTATTAAAAGCATATGATTTTGACGGTATCTTTTTCGATTACGAATATCCTTATGAACTACAAAGCATTAAAGACTATTCAGAATTCATTGTAGAACTTGATTCTCATTTGGGTGATTATATTCTCGGTGCAGCATTTTCACATTGGAGCGGTAATCATATTTCAAAAAAAGCCATCAAAGCACTCGACCGAATTGAAATAATGGCATACGATAATATGGGTACATACAATGCTCATGCCGAATTTGCGTCAGTCGGTGGAATTCTTGCTGTTGGTGACCTTATAAAACAAGGTTATGATATTTCAAAATGTGATTTAGGCTTACCATTCTACGGTAGAACTCACGGCGGTGATGAGGCTTGGCCATCATACGCAACAATTGCTAATGATTTAGAGAATAATCCCTTTAAGAATTCTATTGCAAAATCTTATCTCACAGGTGATACAAGCGGTAATATCAGTACAAGCTTTAATGGCGTGCAGATGATTAAAGATAAAACCGCTTTCGCAAATGACTATGGTTTGGGCGGTGTTATGGTCTGGCATTACACTTGCGACGTTGACTATAATAGTGAAATGTCACTCTTTAAAGCAATTCAAACCTCATTAGACTCAAGAAATTAAAACATAAAGGACACTTTTATATAGAAGTGTCCTTTATTCTATTTTTGACAAGAAATAAACGTCATTTTGTTGATTTTTATAATTATTTATAATATAATTACAGAAATATTAAATGTAATGTTGAGTTTTTGAGGTGCAAACTGTGAAAAAATATATAGCACTAATCTTGTCTGCAATTTTAATAGTATTCTCCGTAGCTGATGGCGGAATTGCATTAGCATTTCAGTTGCCACGTGAAAACGGATTACGAGAATTTTCTGTCGATTTGGCAGATATGATTAGCGAATATGATTCTAATTTATCATATGAAGACGATGAATGGGAAAAAATTGAAAATGAAATTAAAGTAGAAAATTTTATGTCCGGAGCACAGTTAGAATCCGATGAGCCAGAAAATGAAGCAGAGTTACCTCTTTCTTCTTTTGAAACAAATCGTCTTATTGTCAAGTCAAAAAAGATAATTGATTATCGAAATGCAGTCGATTGTGTAAGCGGTTATAATGACTTGTTTATATTACAATATGATAATCTTGAAGATACAATTGATGCCTATAATTATTACAAAACAGTTGATGAAATAATATATGTTGAGCCCGACATTATCTGTTCAACACAAGACGATGTAAATATTGATATTGGCGATGTTGTAATTGAAGATGTAACCTCTGCCGACAGTCTTGTTTCTTGGGTATCAGATGAAATCGGTTTTAATGATATTAAAGAAACACTTGAAGAAAAAGTATTAAATGAAGTTGTCATTGCTATACTTGACAGCGGTGTTGACACTGACCACGAATTGCTAGAAGGCAGAATGATTGAAAGTGATGTCAATTTGAGTTCATCAGGCTTTGATACCGGCTGTGAAGATGATTATGGTCACGGAACTCACGTAGCGGGTATAATTGTAAATAATACAACTGATAACGTTAAAATTAAGCCATATAAAGTTCTTAATGATAGTGGAATGGGAAGCATTAGTGCAATTGCTGTTGCGATTGATATTGCTGTTGCCGACGGTGTTGATATAATCAATATGAGTCTTACTGCGCCCGGTGAAAGTATGACGATGACCAATGCTATTGATAATGCAACAAATCAGGATGTAAGTGTAATTGTTGCGGCAGGCAATAATAATAAGAATTTGTCGAAATATTACTATACACCCGCATGCATTGAATCAGCAATAACCGTGAGTGCAACCAACAAATTTCACGAGTTGTCCTCATACTCAAATTATAATGCCACAATTGATATTGCTGCACCGGGCGATGATGTTACAAGCAGTTACCTTAATAACACATATGCCAAATTAAGCGGAACATCTATGGCAGCCCCGCAGGTAGCCGCAGGTTTTGCATTGGTTAAATCACTTTATCCTGATTTAAATGCTGCAGAAATCGAGGATTTTATTGAAGAACGTGCCATTAAAAAGTTAGAAGATGATGGCGAAAATTTATACGGAGCAGGTATTCTTTATTTAAAATATATTCTTGAAGAAAGACCAAGAACTGCTGAACCGATATTCAGTGTTGAGAGTTGCGAATTCTCAAATTCATTTTCTTTGACATTGTCTTGCCCTGAAGATGATGCAATTATTTTATATTTAATTAATGAAGATGACGGAACTGAAATCGGTTTTCTTAACGGAACTATTTACAAGGAGCCAATCACTATTTCAGTTGATACTGTAGTTGCGGCGGTTGCTATTTCTGGCGGTAAAAAATTCAGTCCTATTGTAAGGCATGAATATACACGTGTACATAATACCGATGCCGATGATTTTGATATTAATGCTTCGGGACAAATAACTGGGTATTTTGGAAAAGAAGTTGATATTACTAT
>JAZNZJ010000005.1:0-13939 GCA_045594885.1 Candidatus Fimenecus sp.
ATTCGACTTTTTTGCCTTATTATGTTGAAAAAAATCAAACTATGGTGTATAATTGTTAATAATTATAATTAAATTGGATTATTATGATTTTATATTCATAAATTTGTATTGAAATTCTTAAAAACGGAGGCGGAAATCGTGAAATATCTTAGAATCGGTGTTTCTTTATTGTGCGTTATTGCGTTGGCGGTTTTTGCTGTATTTTATATAAAAGAGCAACAGAAAGACACAGTTTATCCGGTTATTAAAATGGATAGTGAGATAGTTGACGTAAGTCTTAAAATGACCGACGAAGAGCTGTTCAAGGGAGTTACCGCCTATGACGAAAAAGACGGTGACATAACTTCAAAACTCATTGTTGAATCAATTTCAAAATTTGTTGAAGACGGTGTTTGTCTTGTTACATATTCTGTTTGTGATAACGACAATCATGCTACTTCGGTTACGAGAAAAATGAGAATTGTTGACTACACACCACCTGTATTTAACATTAAAGAGTCTCTGGTTTTTGGACTTGGTGAAAAAATCAATCTTCAGTCTTACATTGGTGCGTATGATTGTATTGACGGTGATATTAGTGACCGTGTAATTATTACGGCCACCGATTACAACACCAATGAAGAGGGTGTTTTTAATGTATCACTTAAAGCAACTAACAGTATGGGTGATACAATTTATATGGAACTTCCGGTTTATATTGAAAACCGTAGTTATTCAGCACCAAAGATTGAACTCAGCGAACATCTGGTTTACACTAAAGTGGGCGAAAAAATTGATTTGACCGAATATATTATTTCTGCTATTGATAAAGAACAACAGGCAGGAATGAAAGTTCTTATTGATACTAACTATAAACCCGATGTGCCCGGCACGTATGAAGCTCATTATGAAACAAAGGATGCCGACGGACGAAAAGGTCATGCCGTATTAACTATTATCGTTGAAGAATAATTCTGGAAGGAAATTTTATGAAAGATTTCGACATAAAAGAAAAAATTACCTTTGAATGGTATAGTCTTTTAAAAGATTTTATACTGAATTTATGGTTAATTGTATTGGCTGCAATAATCGGCTTTTGTTCAGTATATGTGCTTGAAAAAAGTGTATATAAGCCCGTATATACAAGTTCTGCAACTATTATGGTGCAGGTTAAAACAGGTACATATCAAGCATATACCAATCTTTCTGCTGCAAGTGAAATGGCAGTGATTTTTAAAGAGGTTTTTGTTCAGCCTTCAATGAAAGAAAAAGCCATTGAGTATCTTGATAAAGAAAAATTTGAGGGTAGTTTGACAACATCCGTTCTTACTAATACAAATATTCTTACACTCAGTGTAACGGCTGATGACCCTGAAACAGCTTATTATGAGCTTAGGGCAATTCTTGAGGTTTATCCTCAAATTTCAGACAATATTTTCTCTAACGCAGTGCTTGATGTTGTAAGTGCGCCTGAAGTACCAAAGGCACCGTCAAATTCATCGGCAAACCAATATGAGAAAATAATAGTTTTGGGAGTGGTTGGTGTTGTTGCAGCCGCAATAGTATTTCTTTCACTCTTAAGAGATACAATTAAGGATGAAAAGTCATTTAAGAAAAAAATTGGTGCTGTGCATATTGTCACAATCACAAAAGAACGTAAATACAGCACATTAAAAAATCTGTTACAGAAGAAAAAGAATAAACAATTGGTAACAGATGTGTTCTCAAGCTTCAAGTTTATAGAGAGCTTTCAAAAGATTGCTGCTAAATTGGAATATTACAAACGAACCAATGGCGATAAGGTTTTTCTTATAACCAGTGTTGCGGCAAATGAAGGTAAAACAACAATTTCGATAAACACGGCACTTACTCTTGCGAACAGAGGCAAAAGAGTTGCACTTCTTGATATGGACCTTTTAAAACCATCTGTTCAAGATGTTCTTGATATTGAATATCCTGATGGTGCAGATTTGGGCAGTGTTCTTGCGGGAGAAACAAATGTTGAACAATACAATCTTATAGACTACAAATCGAGTTTAATGAAAGTAGCACTTAACAAAGGTAAAAGACGTGATTTTGCTGATTGGATAAATCACCCCTATGTTAAGGCAACCATTGACAGAATTGCAGAAGATTATGATTTTGTTATTATTGACTCAATGCCAATAACCGTATCAGCAGATATTGCGGCAATTTCCAAACTTGCAGACAAGACAATTCTTGTTATAAAAGCGGACTATGTGCAGACGGGCGAAATAAATGACGCAGTGCTTATGCTCGATAAAAAAGATAAATTTGCAGGCTGTATTTTAAATGATGCACCTCTTGAATTCTCGCTCTTTGGTCAGTTGGGAGCGGATGATAATTCTTATACCGGTAAGGAATATGGTTCATATAAAAGATATGCAGATTCCTATATTAGAAAAACGAACAGACTGAACGAAAAAAATGATTGATATATGGTGAGTGTGTTATGAGCGCTTTAAATGCATCAACACAATTTGATAAAAAAGAACCTCAAGAGTTGATTTTTCAGTTTCATCCGAGTGATGTATGGCGTGGCTTGAAAAAATTCTGGTGGTTATGTATTGTTTTCGTAGTCGGTTGTGCAGTACTTTTGGTTGGCTTCAGAATGGTGACTTTTAAGCCTCAATATACTGCTTCTGCTACGTTTACGGTACAGACACAGGATATAAGTGTTGAGGGTGCCGGAATAACTTCATATTCATACTACTATAATCGTACAACGGCAGAGCAACTTTCAGAGACATTCCCGTTTATTCTTGAAAGTAACCTTTTGCAAACCGCTGTTTGTGATGATTTGGGTATAAAAACAATGCCCGCAACAATCAGTGCAACTGCAGTTTCGGGCACGAATATGTTTACAATGAATGCTGTCGGACGAAATCCACAACAAACTTATGATGTTCTTATCTCTGCAATGAAGAATTATCCTTTAATCGCAGAATATGTAATTGGTTCAACCGAATTAACAATGATTTCTGAGCCTGTTATTCCTGAAAATCCATCAAACAGCAGGCAGTTGGCACGTTATTCTGCTTACGGTGTAGTCATTGGTGTTATTATTAGTTGTGTGTGGATTTTGGCTTATGCAATATTCCGTGACACAATAAAAATAAAAAATGATATTAACGAAAAACTTAATCAGAGTTGTCTTGGTGCATTACCGATTGTTTCGTTTAAGAAATATAAGAGTGAAATCAATCGTTCTGTTCTTATGACGAATAATTTGGTGGGCGATGCATTCCGTGAAAATATAAGAAAATTAAGAAATACGTTGACCGAAGAAGCAGGGGAAGAAATAAAATCAATTATGGTTACAAGCTCTGCCCCCGGTGAAGGTAAAACAACGGTTGCTGTAAACCTTGCTATTTCTCTTGCTAAAATGGGCAAAAATGTAATGCTTATTGATGGTGACCTTTATAATCCAAGTATAGATAAGCAGTTGGAGTCATTTAAGAAAAATGAATTTCAATCTAACGACCCACAGATTACGCTTCAGTATATTGATGAGCTTGATATTGGTGTAATGACATTTAATGTAGATGAGAAAAATGTGTGGAAAGTTATGCAGACTCCATATCTTAAAAAGTGCATAGATGAATTGAAGAGTGAGTGCGATTATGTCATAGTTGATGCACCGCCCTGTGCACTTTCATCCGACCCTGTTACGATTGCGGGTGCAGTTGATGCGGCTATATTTGTAATTAAGCAGGATACAGTCAGAACAACAAGAATAAAATATGCTGTTGATAGTCTGCTTTCTGTTGATACTAAAATTATTGGTTGTGTTCTCAACAGAGTTTCTGTCGGCTGGAATGGTTATGGCTATTATTATGGCGGTTACGGTTACAAATACTCAAGATATGGCTACAGCAAATACGGATACGGTTACGGTTACAATAAAGAAAAATAGTCAGAGATTTGGTAATGAATATGAGTAATGGAAAACATATGATTTTAAAAAGAGTTTTTCAGGAATGGAAATGGCTTTTTCGATATATTCGCAAATATTGGTGGGCCGTTGCAACTTATATTGTTGTTGGAATTATAGCAACATTAATGGGGCTCGGAGCAAGTGTTACTTCAAAATATCTTATTGATGCCGTAATAAACCGTGCTGAGTCTGCTCTCTTATTGTCAGCGGTTCTTGTAATAGGATTGGCAGTTATGCAAATTGTTTTTCAAAGCATCAGTTCAATTGCCATTTCAAAAATCGGTACGAGAGTCAATATGGAAATGCGTGCAGATTTTTTTGAACGAATCACCTCTACCACTTGGGAAAATATAAGAGGCTATCATTCGGGAGATTTGATAAATCGTCTTGAGGGCGACATTACTACAGTTTCTTCAGGCATTATCAATTTTATACCTACGTTGATTACAAAATTAACACAGTTTCTCGGTGCGGTAGTTATAGTTTTTTATTATGATAAAACAATGGCGATTTTGTCACTTCTTGGTTCACCAATTCTTATGTTAACATCAAACTATATGATGAAAAAAATAAGAGTTTTTAATGAGAAAACCAGAATAATGAATGGCAAAATCATATCATCGGGTGAAGAAACATTTCAAAACATACAAATGGTCAAGGGTTTTGGCTTGACTGACAGATATGTTAAGAATTTCAAATTGTTGCTTGAACAATTCAGAAGTGTAAGACTTGAATATGACCGTTTTGCAGCACTCACAACAATGGTTATGTCTTTTGCAGGTCTGTTGGTGTCATATTCCTGCTATGGTTGGGGTGTATGGCGACTTTGGCACGGTGCAATTACTTATGGTACGTTGACAATGTTTATTCAACTTTCTTCAAGTCTTACAAGTTCGTTTTCATCACTTACATCTCTTGCACCAAGCATAATTTCTATTGGTACGGCTGCGGGCAGAATTATGGAAATTACTCAGTTGCCAGAAGAGGTTGATGATAAAAAAGACGAAGCAGAAGAGATGCTCGAAAAGGCTTGTCAGGGTAAAATTGAGATTGTTGCAAAAAATCTTGGATTTACATATAGCGATGCAAATGAGCCCGTTCTTCAAAATGCAGAATTCACAATCAAATCAGGTGAAACTATTGCTATTACAGGCCCCAGTGGTGAGGGCAAGACAACGGCTTTGCGATTGTTGCTCGGTCTTATTACACCGACCGAGGGAGACCTTTACTTTAAATCTGATGACGGTAAAATGCTTGAACCATCTTTCAGTACAAGACGACTTTGTTCATATGTTCCGCAGGTGAATAGTGTGCTTTATGGTACAATTGCCGACAATCTTCGTGCGGTAAAGCCCGAAGCAACTGATGAAGAACTGATTGAAGTTTTGAAGATTGCAGACATCTGGGATTTTATTTCAACCTTGCCCGACGGGTTGTATTCCCATATAGGTGAGCGAAATAACAATCTTTCAGAAGGTCAGGCACAACGCATTTCAATTGCCCGTGCAATACTGCGAAATGCACCTGTTCTTATAATGGATGAAGCAACATCATCACTTGATACAGAAACAGAAACAATAGTTCTTAAAAATTTAATGAATACGGATTCTAACAGAATATGTATTCTCACAACTCATCGTCCAAGTATGCTCAAATATTGTACACGCATTTACAAAATTAGCGATGACGGAAGTTTTGAACTTTGTGATAATAAATATGACAAATAAGAAGGGGAGGGACTTAAATGCTTAAGGTTAAAGATGGATTTATACTGCGACAAATCGGGCCACAGACAGTGGCAGTTCCGGTAGGTAAAAGAACGGGCGAGTTTCACGGTGTAATATCTTTGACCGAAAGTGGTGCGCTTTTGTGGGGTAAGCTTACAGATGGCGCAGAAAAAGAAGATTTAGTTTCTCTTTTACTTAATGAATATGAAATTGATGAGAAAACTGCAACAATTGATGTTGATGAGTTTATAAAAGGCTTGTTTGCTCAGGGAGTAATGGAAGAATGAATAATTGTTCTCAGGATTTTGCCGAGAGTTTTCCTAAAACAATAAGGGAATATGCAAAAGAAAATAAGCTTCCTGTTTCTGCAACAATAGAATTAACTCCTTTTTGTAATTTTGACTGTGTTATGTGTTATGTGCGTCTTAATGAAGAGCAGGCAAAAATGCAGGGCGAATTGCTTACTAAAGAGCAAATTTTGTCAGTTGCTCAACAAGCTAAAGAAATGGGGACGTTGTACCTTACGTTGACGGGTGGCGAGCCCTTTGTAAGACCTGATTTTTGGGAAATTTACAGTGAACTAAATAAAATGGGCTTTTTGATTTCAATACTTTCAAACGGCTCAATGATTGATGAAACCACAATGGCAAAGTTTAAAGAGTACGGAATGCCATATTCAGTTAAACTTACTTTGTATGGAGCATCAAATGATACATATAAGAGGATTTGTAAATCAAGTTTGGGGTTTACAAAAATAAAAAATGCTGTTAAACTCTTAAAGGATGCCAATGTGCCCCTTTACCTCACTTCAACGGTAGTTAAAGAAAATGCCGATGATATATTTGAAATGCGTAGGGTAGCGGCAGAATGGAATGTTCCTTTTTATCATACCGCATCGGTTGTTAAATCGGTTAGAGGTTCTGAAAATACGGTTGAAAATTCACGTTTTAGATTTGAAGATTTTATAGAACATTTGACTTTAGAACAACTTGAAAAGAATAAAATTCCCCAAAAAGATTCGCCTTTTGCTTGGTGTTCAAATTATCGTTCATCTTTTTGGCTTACTTGGAATGGTCATTTACAGCTTTGTGCGTTTATGAACGGACCTTATGTTGAAATTCACAAAGGGCTAAAAACTGCATGGGAAGAATTGAATGAAAAACTTGAAAAGTTAAATGACCCTAAAGAATGTAAAACTTGTGAATATAAAGAGTTTTGTCAGCGATGTCCCGGAATGATGTGTGCAGAAAGTGGAAGTGCTGAAAAAATCTCTGATTCAGTTTGCAATACTGCTAAATGTTTATATACACTTTATAAAAGAAAAATGGAGGAGGAATAGAATGAAAAAACGTTATATTCCGCCAAAATCGAATATCTTTATATTGAAGCTTGAAGAAAATATTGCATCATCGGGCGGTGACTCAACCGGTGGCGGTGGCGACGAATTGGCAGGTATGATGGTCATTCTTTTCAGCCACGATATTTCGCCTTGCCGTACATATTATACAGGTTCTCAAACAGCGGTTAATACTGTTGGCCCAACAGGTGACTTTTTGCAGTATTTTATGGATATGCAGACCCAAGGTGCACCAATTGGGTGTCTAAAGGCAAACTGATGGGTAGCTTTATTTTCGCCGATTATCCTTTTGATATTCGTTTTACAAAAGGCGAACAGCATTATGAGGATTTTTACTCGGCAGAGGTTTGTGAAAGTATCAGCACTATAACGGTGTGTGATTATAAGGACATAAGTGTAAATGCTTATGGTGTTGAATATTATCCTGAAAAGGACTATCGATTTTTCCGTTCTCGTTCAAATAAGTCATCTGTGATGTTTGCAAACAGTGATTGGACAGATGTTAAATTATGTAGGGGTAACAACGGAAAATACAGTGAAGAACTGATGACTGTGGCAGTGTATTCTAAGCTTTGCGAAAAAAACGCATTGTTGATGCACGGGTCATTTGTTGAACTTAATGGTAATGGAATAATTTTTACAGGTCCTTCGGGGATTGGCAAAACAACGCAGGCAGAATTGTGGCAAAAATACCTTGGTGCTACAATTATAAACGGCGATAAAGTGTTTGTGCGTAGCTTTGACAATGATGTTTTCGGCTACGGTGCTCCTTGGAGTGGTTCTTCAACATATTGTCTTAATAAAAAAGCAAAGCTTAAGGGTATTGTTGTTCTTTTGCAGAGCGATAAAAACAGAATAACCAAGTTGGATTGCGTTGAAGCCACAGTAAAAATGATGCCCCATATTTTTATACATCATTGGGACGAGAAGTGTGTTGAAAAGGTACTTGCTACTTTTGACAATGTATTGAAAAACATACCCGTGTGGTTGCTTGAATGTAAGCCCGATAAAGAGGCTGTAATGATAACAAAAAACGCAATATTAAATAATAATTAAGGCAACTTCAAAGTTGTCTTTTTTAGTTGTAATTGAAATACAATTTTGTTAAAATATTAAAGGTGATAAAAATGGCAAAAACAAATTGCGAAACCTGTGCAAATTATTATTTTGACGATGAGTTGGAAGAATACTGTTGTGACATTAATCTTGATGAAGATGAAATGGTGCGTTTTCTTACCTCATCAAATTATCAATGCCCCTATTACAGACTCGATGATGAGTACGGAATTGTCAAAAAACAGAATTAGATTTTGTTAATAGTGATAATTGAAATTCTATTAGACAAAGTGTATAATATGTAATTGTATTAAAATTTGTTTGGGGGAATAATCTTGAATTGGTTATTTTATTTTGTTTTGGCAATTGGTGTAATTGTAACGGGTGTGTTTCTTTACCTTCGTGTTAAAGAGGGCAAAACAAAAGCAATGTTTACAAAAGCGGCTGCATCTTTGTGCTTTATAGCAACTGCGCTTGTGGCTTTTTCGCTTAACCGTAATAATTTCGAATATGCAATTCTCATTATCTTTGGTCTTGTATTCAGTATGCTTGGTGATATATGGCTTGATATGAAGTACATATATAAAGAACAATCAGATATGTATTCTTTTGCAGGATTTGGAAGCTTTATGGTTGCACATACATTCTTTATTCCTGCCGTGCTTATGGGGTATGAGGTTTATCTCTGGTGGCATTTCCTTGTAGATGCGATTATGTGTTTAATTCTTGTAATAAATACAATTACAATGGAAAAACGTGATAATCTTCACTATGGTAAATTCAAAGCGATTACAATTATTTATACTTTTTTCGTAATGGGCACAATGCTTTTGTCTATTAACGGCTTTGTTGCAAGTGGATTTAAGAGTGTTAAATATATAGTTTTAATACTTGCGGGTGTATTGTTTGCACTTTCAGATTTAGTGTTGGCAAAAATTTATTTTGGTGATAAAAATAACAGTAAGTATGTTCTTGTAAATCATATTCTGTACTATGCGGCACAGTTCTTGTTTGCAAGTTCTATCTTATTTTAAAATTTGACCTCGAGGAGAGAATTTTATGGAGAACAAAACTTATGTTCCAAAAAAGGAAGTCAGAACTTATGCCATAGCGGCACTTGGTCAGGGTCTTGTTTACAGTTGTATGTCAAGTTATGTAACTGACTACTATATGAACGTTTTAGCCCTTGACGCAATGTTTGTAATTCTTTTAATGCTTATCGCTCGTATATGGGATGCTGTTTATGACCCATTTATCGGTATGGCTATGGACAGAAAAGCAACCAAATGGGGCAGAATGAAGCCTTATCCCGTGCTCACCGCAATTCCGATTGCACTTCTCACTATTTTGATGTTTGTAAACCCCGGCTTTGATACAAAAAATCAGTCAATCGGACTTTACATATTTGTAGCCGTTACTTATGTGCTTTGGGGTATGGTTTATTCAATTAGTGACGTGCCTTTCTGGAGCTTACCGAATGTTATGACACCCGACCCCAAAGAACGTGGTGTTCTTATTTCACACGCAAAAACAGTTGGCGGTATAGGTAGTGCCGTAACAGTTGCACTTCCTATTATTGTAGGATTTTTCATAGCAGACATGGACGTTGAAAAAGCGGGTATTGTAAAATACGCAATTATGGCGGTTTCAATGTCAGTAATTGGTATGCCACTTTTCACAATGACCTCATTCAAGGTTAAAGAAAGAGTGCAGTTGCCAGATGTAACAAAGAAAGAAGACGGCGAACCATCAACATTTAAACGTCTTTTCTCTTGTAAACCTTTAATGCTTGTTGTTCTTTCAGGTATTCTCTCATTTGGACGTTATATGCTTCAAGCAGCAGCACCACACGTTGCACGTTATTCAGGACTTTATATCGGCAGTAAACCTACAACGGTTGAAGAATATAATACAAATATTTCAAATGTTGCTTTGGTTATTCAAATTTGTGCGGCAGTAGGTATGTTCGGTGCAATGCTTGTTTTGCCTAAACTTTATAAAAAGTTTGAGTATAAAACAATTATGCTTGTTGCTTGTATTGGCGGATTTGTAGCAAGTATTTTCACAATTGTTATCGGTTGGACAACAAAGAATCTTCTTCTTTGCATTCCATTTATGCTTATTTCTGCACTTCCTCTTGGTGTTATTAACAATGTTTCTTTTGCTATGGTTTGCGACTGCCTTGACTACCTTGAGTGGAAAACGGGACTTCGTGATACAGGCCTTGGCTCATCTTGTCAGGCATTTGTTAATCAGATTGGTAATGCCTTTGCAACAGTTATGATTATTCTTATGTATATTGTTGTTAATATCGACGTTGCAACACTCAATGTTGGTTCAGGTCAACAGGTTGTTGATGCAATCAATGCAATGTCAACAACACAGAACTTTGCAATGTTCTCACTTGTAACAATTGTACCCGGTGCAAGTCTTCTTCTCTGTGCAATTCCATTGTTCTTCTATGACCTTACAGGTAAGAAGAAAGAAAAGATTTTTGCAGAACTTGCAGAACAACGTGCAGCTAAAGGTATTGTAGTTGAGTAATTTTTAGAGCCTACATATAAATGTAGGCTTTATTTATAGGAGATAATATGAATAATTTTAAATTTTTAGTTTTAACTGACCCACATTTTTTTGATACGGATTTAGGCTGTAGCGGTCCTGCTTATGATGACTTTATGCATTATGAACAGAAATGCTTTGCAGAAACTGAGAGCATCAATAAGGCAGTTTTCAAATATTTGGGTGAAATTGACCTTGCAGATACCATAATTATTGTAGGTGACTTAACCCAGAATGGCGAGCGAAAAAGTCACGAAAAATTTATAAAATTGCTTTATGATATAAAATCAAAGGGCAAAAAGGTATATCTTATAACTGCTGACCACGACTGGAAAAGTGACCCATTCGCATTCGGTGAAAATGGCAGATATATGCCAGAGCCGACTCCAAAAGAAGAACTCATTAAACTTTATAACGATTTTGGCTTTAGTGATGCCATCGCCGTTGACGAGGAGCACTTATCCTATGTTGCACAGCTTAATGAAAATGTTCGACTTTTAGCAATAAATGCAGACATCAAGACAAACGGTCAATTCAGTTTAACCGAAAAACAGGTGGAATGGATTAAAGAACAGACTAAAAAGGCGAAAGAAGAAAATCAGACAATGTTCGCAATTTGTCATTATCCCGTTTTACCAATTCAACCACTTTTTTCAATCATTAAATCTTCACTTATGTATGATTACAAAGCGGTTGCAACACTTCTTGCAGATGAGGGTGTGCATCTTGTTTTCACAGGTCATATGCATAATCAGAGTATCAATGAATTTGTGACAGAAAAGGGAAATAAATTCTTTGATATTACAACGGGCTCAATCATCGCAGACCCGTCATATATAAGGCTTGTAACTCTTAATGAAAATAAAGCCGAAATCAAGAGTATTCCCACTCCCGATTTTGATTATGACACAAAGGGTATGACCTGCAAAGAATACCTCACATCAGTTTTTGATGCTATGATTAGAAATATTCTTCTTGACTTGCGTGACGATACAACCCGTGCGATGCGTAAATTCCATATTAAAGAGAGTAAAGGGCTTGTTTTTGCACTTCGTATGGCAGGAAAAATGCTATGCTCTGTAAAACTTGGAACTCTTGCAAAATTACTTTTTATAAAATGTGACAAGAGCATTAAAAAAGTTAAACTAATTGACTACGCAACCGTGCTTGTGAGAAATATTTTCCGTGGTAATCAGACATATAATGAGGGAACACCCGAGGGCGATGTGTTTATTGCATTCGTAAACAGAATTAAACCAATTCTTAAGAAAATCAGCGTAAAAGACCCATACGGCGAAAAAGTGGATTTGGCAGAACTGCTTAAAACTACTGCGGGTAATTACGGTTACGACGATTACAATGAAACAATTGAATGGTAAAATGTAGGGCGGGGGCTTGCTCCCGCCGTATTTTTTCATTTTACTCTTGCATTTTCATACTTTACTGTGATAGAATAACTCTAATCTTTTTTAGAAAGAAGTAATATTATGGTAACACTTGATAAAATCTATCACGCATCATTTGTTTTGAAGGATATTATCCGTAAAACAGATATGATTTACGCACCCAAAATCCGTACCGACTGTGAGGTTTATCTTAAAACAGAAAACTTGCAGGTAACGGGCTCTTTCAAGGTTCGTGGTGCAGCTTATAAAATCAGTCAGTTGTCTGCTGAAGACAAGGCAAAAGGTGTTATTGCCTGTTCTGCGGGTAATCACGCACAGGGTGTGGCACTTGCTGCAACAAAGAACGGCATTAAATCACTTATTTGTCTTCCCGATGGTGCTCCAATTTCAAAGGTTGAGGCAACAAA
This sequence comes from Candidatus Fimenecus sp., assembly GCA_045594885.1. Classification (GTDB taxonomy): domain Bacteria; phylum Bacillota; class Clostridia; order Oscillospirales; family Acutalibacteraceae; genus Fimenecus. The sequence continues at coordinate 12,453 of JAZNZJ010000005.1, forward strand.
GAGCTATGGTGCAGACATATGTCTTGTTGAGGGTGTTTATGACGATGCCTACAATAAAGCATTACAGTTAAGGGACGAAAAGGGTTATACATTTGTACACCCCTTTGATGATGACGATGTAATCGCAGGTCAGGGTACAATTGGACTTGAAATTCTTGACCAGATTGCAGATGCAGATGCAGTTGTTGTGCCAATTGGTGGTGGCGGACTCATCAGTGGTGTTTCATTTGCAATCAAAGCACTTAACCCCAATATCAAGGTTTACGGTGTTCAGGCAAAAGGTGCACCAAGTATGTATAACTCAATCAAGGACGACGAAATTCAGCGCCTTGAATCTGTTTCAACTATTGCCGACGGTATCGCAGTTAAAGAGCCGGGTGCAAATACATTTGAATATGTTAAGAAATACGTTGATGAGGTTGTAACAGTTTCTGACGACGAAATCGCAACTGCAATTCTCACACTTATTGAACAACAAAAACTTGTTACAGAGGGTGCGGGTGCAGTTTCAGTAGCGGCAGTAATGTTTGATAAAATTCCTGTTAAGGGCAAAAAGGTTGTCTGCCTTGTTTCAGGCGGTAATATCGACGTTACAATTCTTTCTCGTGTAATCAAGCGTGGTCTTTTGACAAGTGGCCGCACATATTCGCTTACAATTGAGCTTGTCGACAAACCCGGTCAGCTTAAAGGTGTTTCAAATATTATTGCTGATTTGGGTGGTAATGTTATTTCAATTCACCACGAAAGAGCGTCTGAGAGTTCAGATATTAACGGTTGTTTCCTTCGCATTTTGCTTGAAACCCGAAACTTTGATCATATTGAACTTATTAAAAATGAACTCATTTCACAAGGATATAAGTTGGTATAAGGAGAAATTATTATGATTAAGACAATCAGTACAGATAAAGCACCTGCAGCAATCGGCCCGTATTCACAGGCAAAAGTTGTTGGAAATTTTGTTTTTACATCGGGTCAGATAGCAATTAACCCTGAAACAAGCGAAGTTGAAACAACAACCATTGAGGGACAGACAAAGCAGGTTTGTGAGAACATTAAAAACTTACTTGAAGCATCGGGAACAAGCCTTGAGAACGTTGTTAAAACCACTTGTTTTCTTAAAAATATGGAAGATTTCGGTGCGTTCAATGCAATTTATGCGGAGTATTTTACAAGTAAACCTGCTCGATCATGCGTTGCAGCAAAACAGTTGCCGAAAGATGTGCTTGTAGAAGTAGAAACTATAGCAGTAATTGAATAATCGCAAAGTACAAAGTGCAAAATTATGCTTCCCCGGTAAGGGAGGGGAAGGGCTGCCGAGGTCGGCAATTCCTACAAATTGGTGCGAGAATTACAAAAAACGGACAGATTTTAATCTGTCCGTTTTATTTTACGCTTTGCGATTTGAGTTTTGCACTTATTTAATTGGTTTAATTCTGAATGTATAATTGTAAACCTTGTTTGGTTTCAACTGATACTTTTCTCTTACC
>JAZNZJ010000006.1:0-5345 GCA_045594885.1 Candidatus Fimenecus sp.
AATGTGATACTTGTAAAAAAAGATAGTTTGGCTATTTTACAATCTAAACCAAAAAGTTTTTTGAAATTAAGTATAAGTATCATTAATGCAATACATATGAACAATGGAATTAAAAAAACAAGATATTTCATTGAACACGCTCCTTAAATAATGAAAAGCCACAAAGGTTCCCTTGATGCTCACTGGTTGAGCAGAGCTCTAAACCGAATCTAATGATAGATACATTATACCACATATGTTAAAAGGGTTCAATGAAAAAGATAAAACTCCTTGAAGGATAAAACCTTCAAGGAGTCCTTGGCGGAGACGGCGAGATTCGAACTCGCGGGGGATTGCTCCCTAACTGATTTCGAGTCAGCCCCGTTATGACCACTTCGATACGTCTCCATATAAAATTGTAAAGGCAAAGCCAAATTACCAAATTGCGAGAAAACTGCGAGATGCAGAAATCCGAAAATGCAAACCGAAGTCACGAAAACCCCGATAAATAAAGGGTTTACGGAGATAGGTGTGTGACAGACCCGACTATGTTTCGAGTGCGGACCCTTCAACCACTTGGGTACATCTCCTTATTGAACTTGTAACATTCTAACATCTTAAATCAGATTTGTCAATGAAATGGCGGGGTTTAACCCCCGCCCTACCATATTATTTTGTACCGAAAATTCTGTCGCCTGCATCACCAAGACCCGGAACAATATATTTATGCTCATTGAGTCTTTCGTCAAGTGCTGCACAATAAATATCAACATCGGGATGTGCCTCTGTAAGAGCCATCATTCCTTCGGGAGCAGCAATAATACCCATAAACTTAATTGATTTTGGGTGATACTCTTTAATTTGACTGATTGCATCAATTGCAGAACCGCCAGTTGCAAGCATAGGGTCAAGAACGATTACTTCACGTTCTTCAATATCTGAAGGAAGTTTGCAGTAATAAGGCACGGGAAGTGCTGTTTCAGGGTCACGATACATACCGATATGACCAACCTTTGCAGACGGAACAAGTGAAAGCACACCGTCAAGCATACCTGTACCTGCACGAAGAATTGGAACAAACGCAAGAGTTTTACCTGAAATAACCTTTGTTTTTGCTTTTTGAATTGGTGTTTCAACCTCAACTTCTTCAAGCGGAAGGTCACGAGTTGCCTCATAGCACATCAATGTTGCTATTTCAGATACAAGTGCTCTAAATTCTTTTGAACCCGTGTTTTTATCTCTCAAAAGAGTAAGTTTGTGCTGAATAAGTGGATGGTTTGTAATTGTTACTGCCATTTTTATTTCCCCCATTTTTTTGATTTATCTCAAAAGTAATTATATACCTATATTTTTAGTTTGGCAAGATTTTTATGAATTTTCTATTTCCATAATTTGGTCAATTCTGCGTTGATGACGTCCGCCCTCAAATTCGGTATCAAGAAATACGTCAACTAATTCAAGCGCAAGACCTACACCAACAACACGTCCACCCATACAAAGAGCATTAGCATCATTATGCATTCTTGTAAGCTTTGCACTGAAATAATCTGAACAACATGCCGCACGGATACCTTTCACTTTATTTGCTGCCATTGAAATGCCAATACCTGTACCGCAACAAAGAATTGCTTTTTCACATTCGCCACTTGTCACCTTTTCGCAGGTTGCTTTTGCAATTGGGGCATAATCTATTGAGTCCGCACTATAAGTGCCACAATCAATATATTCAATACCTTTTTCATCAAGATGCTTTTTAATTGCCTCTTTCAATTCAAATCCGCCGTGGTCTGCGCCTAATGCTATCATTTTATATTCTCCTTTTTCAATGAATTCTTATTATTAAGTTCTCTTTCTGCCTGTGGTAAACGCAAGTAAAAAGGAACAAGCTTTGCTGAATTAATTGTGTTTTCACCATTCACAATTTTTTCCTCGGCAAGTCTGCCAATTGAAGATGCGTGAATATAACGTATTTTTTCATCGGCAATTTCTATATTATCAAGAATACCTTTTAATTTTTCACAACAAATCTTAGCACCGTCACCAATAAATATAATCCTTTTATTGTATTGCTTTAATTCTTCGCCCAATTCGTCAATTAAAACGGCTTTATCTTCACAAAGTCTGTTACCATTCTCAAAAATTGCAGTATATACCTGATTACAACGTGCATCCATTACAGCACATGCAATACAATCGGCATTTTTAAGTGGCTCAGCAATCGCCTCAAGTGTTGAAATAGTAAAACATTCTTTTTTGAGTGCATCTGCCATACCTTTAACAGAAGCAATTCCAATTCGCACACCTGTAAATGAGCCCGGTCCACTTGTAACAGCAAATACGTCAATATCACTAAGAGATACTCCACTCTCGTTCACCATCTTTTCAACTAATGGCATTAGAGTCTGACTATGAGTAAGACCATTATTTATGAAGCATTCTGAAATAGTATTACCATTCTGAGTAATAGCAACGGATGCCGTTACAGATGTTGAATCAACCGACAAAATTCTCATATCTCAACACCTCCATCAATGGTAATAATTCGTTGATTATCACAATCGCCTCGTTGAATGGTTACTCTGATTGTATTTTCAGGCAGAGCATTTTCAATGTTTTCGCTCCATTCAACCGCAAGAATACCACCAGCTTCATAGAAATCGAAAAAACCGCTTGAATATAAATCGTCCCACGACTCAACACGGTACATATCAAAATGATAAAGTGGAGGGTTTCCACCATAGTCATTAACGATTGCGAATGTGGGGCTACTCACCTCTTCACTCACATTTAATGCCTTTGCCATTCCACGAGTAAATGCGGTTTTGCCCATACCTAAACCACCAAAAAACGCAACAACAGTACCGCCGTTGATTTTTTCGGCTAATTTTCTACCTAATTCAATTGTTTCTTCAGCATTATTTGTTACAAATTTTTGCATAAATCCACCAATTGTCATTACAACAAACTTATTTGTACTATTCTATCATATTTTTACATAATAGTAAATTGCTATTTTGATTTTTTATTATTTATTTGCAAAGATTTAGAACATTGACTCAAGTTAAAAACAAAATTGAAAAATATTGAACAGAAAATTGCAAAATCAATGTTTTGTATCCATATTTTTTCGTTTTTTTGCAATTTTTAAGTCGCCTATTGTCATTTTTAACAAATTAAAGTGTTAAAATAAATCTATATTTTTAGATATTGTGAATTGAAAAAACATATACGTTTGTGATATTATTTTTACATTAGCAAAGGAGGCTGTTTTATGAATAGCTATATTGAAAAAATACTTAAAAGAGTCGAAGAACGTGACGGCGATAAAAAGGAATTTATGCAATGCGTACGTGAAGTTTATGGCTCACTTGAAAAGGTTATAGAGGCACATCCCGAATATGAAAAATATGATATTCTCGGCAGAATGGCTGAACCTGACAGAACTGTTCGTTTTAGAATTGCTTGGACTGATGACAATGGCAATACACAGGTTAACCGTGGTTGGCGTGTTCAGTTCAACTCTGCAATTGGCCCATACAAAGGTGGTCTTCGTTTCCACAGAAGTGTAAATGCAAGTATTATCTATTTCCTTGGTTTTGAACAGACATTTAAAAACTCACTTACCGGTCTTCCTATGGGCGGTGCAAAAGGTGGTTCAGACTTTGACCCTGTTGGCAAGAGTGACGGCGAGATTATGAGATTCTGTCAGGCATTTATGACAGAGCTTCAGCGTCATATTGGTGACAGTATTGACGTTCCTGCAGGTGACATCGGTGTTAGCGGTAAAGAAATCGGTTATCTTTTCGGTCAGTACAAGAGAATTGTAGGTGCATTTGAAAACGGTGTTCTTACAGGTAAGGGTATTACTTACGGCGGCTCACTTGTTCGTCCTGAGGCTACAGGCTACGGTGCAATCTATTACACAAATGAGGTTCTTGCACACGAGGGCGAAAACATTAAGGGTAAGACATTTGCAGTTTCAGGTTTTGGTAATGTTGCTTGGGGTGCAATTAAAAAGATTGCAGAGCTCGGCGGTATTCCTCTTACACTCAGTGGTCCTGACGGATATGTTTATGATAAAGACGGTATCATAACAGAAGAAAAAATCAACTATCTTCTTGAAATGCGTGCATCAGGCAGAGATAGAGCAAAAGATTATGCTGACAAATTCGGTGCAGAGTTCTTCCCAGGCGAGAAACCTTGGGGTGTTAAGGTTGATGTTGCACTCCCCTGTGCAACTCAAAATGAAGTTACTCTTGAAGAAGCAAAGAAGATTGTTGCAAATGGCACAAAATACTACATTGAAGTTGCTAATATGCCGACAACTGCTGAAGCTGTTGAATATTTCATTGAAAACGGCGTGATTGTTGCTCCATCAAAAGCAGTTAATGCAGGCGGTGTTTGTGTATCAGGTCTTGAAATGAGTCAGAACAGCCAACGTCTTGCATGGACAGCAGAAAAGGTTGACGAAATGCTTAAATCTGCTATGAAGAATATTTATGATATTTCAGTTGACGCAGCAGAACGTTACGGTATGGGTTACGACCTTATCGCAGGTGCTAACATTGCAGGCTTTGAAAAGGTTGCAGAAGCAATGGTAGCACAGGGTGTATATTGATATACATATTAGAATTTAATAATTGCAAAGCAAAACCCTCGTACAAATTGTACGGGGGTTAATTTTATATAATCATAAATCTAATTTCATATAGATTGAGTTTTCCATCGGGCTATTATTATAACAAGGAATTTCATAAAATCCAAATTTTTTATAAATGTGCAAAGCAGAATGCAAAAATGGTAAAGTGTCCAAATACATAAAGGAATAACCAATATCTTTAGCATCAACAATTATCTTTTTAATAAGATGCTCACCCAAACGATTTCCACGAAATTTGTTTCTCACATATAATCGTTTCATTTCACAACTTACTTCATCAATTTTACGAAGACCAATACACCCTGCAAGGTTTCCATCACAATACATAATATATAATCTTCCAAATGGAGTGCCATATTTAACATCTAAATTATTTAACTCTTCATCATAATTTTGAACTGAAAGATATTCTATAAATTTACTGTCACCTGCTGTTAGTATTTTTGTGTATTCATCAAATAATAATTTGATGTCTTCTTTATGTTCATATGCGGGAATAATTTGTATATTCATGAAATCACCTTAAATAACAAAAAGACCTTCAATTGAAGGTCTTTTAATATGTACCCTGAAAACTGAACAAAGGGGAAGTGAAATTATCTGAGAAATTGTACTGTAAAAACCAAGCATAATGGTCAAGCCCTCGACCTATTAGTACTGGCAAGCTAAACATGTCACCATGCTTACACACCCAGCCTATCAACCA
>JAZNZJ010000007.1:0-25528 GCA_045594885.1 Candidatus Fimenecus sp.
TGGTCGAGATGACAAGATTCGAACTTGCGACTTCCACGTCCCGAACGTGGCGCTCTACCAAACTGAGCCACATCTCGATATGATTATACTGATTTATTTATTATGGTCTTTCCCCTCAGGTCGCACCACTACGTGGCTTACGGTTAAAACATAGTCGTTCTGCTCGTTACCACTTCGCATTACTCCTTGTTTTGCCCCATGTCGCACTCCCTTTTTCTGCCACCGGCAGCGGGCGTGCTCCATACTACCAAACTGAGTCACATCTCGATATGATTATGAATAATGCTAAAATATTATAATATGTTTTTAATAATAAATCAAGGTTTTTTATATATAAAAAAAGATAAAGATGCTCGAAAGATAAATATTTATCTTAAACATATTATTTTTACAATATTTTCTTGACATAGTTTTTTACGAGTATTATAATTTAAAAAGTTACAAAAATCGTTCAACCAAAAATTTTGAAGGGAGGCAGAAATAAAATGACAAACAGACATTGGCAAAGAGCTGAACAACGTAATTTTACAAATATTTCTGCGTCCTTTACAGTACAAACCCTAACTTACGATTAATTTTTCAATGGGATATTTGTATTTTACTGCCGCAGATATATTGTCTGCGGTATTTTTGTTTTATTTTTGAAAGAGAGGTTTTTCAATGAGGTGGATTAAACTTCACGAGCCGATTAAAGTTCCCATTTTTAAAAATGTTATCTTTGCTCTTAAACTTGTATGGGAAGCTGATAAAAGACTTTTAATCGGCTATCTTGTTACGGAAATAACCAACAAGGTTCTGACGATGTATCTTCAGAATATTTTATTCTTGAAAATATTGTTAAGCATTATTGACGATGATGCCGATTTCAAAACATACTTCATTTATCTTTTACTGTTTTTAATCATATGTGTTGTTGTAAATGTAATATCGAACTATGCTACACGGCAAAGACTTGTTGCAACAAAGGTTGTGCTAAAAAAAGTCAATAACAAAATTTTTGAGAAAGCGACACAACTTGATGTAAGTTGTTATGAAAATCCCGAATTTTACGACAAATACCAACGTGCAACTCTTGTTCTTTCGTCAAGTTATTATGACCTGATTTGTTGGGATGTTGCGGCTATTATCGGTGGCATAATTGCACTTATCTGTGTTGTAACTACTGTTACGGTAATCAACCCCATGTATCTTTTATTCCTATTACCTGTAACTCTTGTATTTGTTGTTGAAATTCTCAAGAGCAAGGCAGTTTATAAACGTGACCTTGAAATGACAACAAACAACAGAATTAAGGCATATATACAACGCACAATGTTCTTAAAAGAGTACTCAAAGGATATGAGAACCTCAAATATTTTCACTGTCCTTATAGGTCGTTTTAAGGCTGCAATTGATGCAAACATTGTCATATTAAAAAAATACGGACCCAAGCTGTTCTTTTACAGTATGGTTAGTTCCCTTTTTAGTGATTTCATACCAATTATTGGTACATATGCCTTTGCAGGCTATCAATTTATCTTCACAAAATCACTTTCAATTTCTTCGTTTTCTGTTGTTCTCTCGTCAATCAACTCTGTACGTGACTCTACAATGTCTATTGCTGAGGGCTTTGATGAACTTTCACAAATGGCATTGTTTTTCCAGAATTTGCGTGATTTTTTTGACTATGAGCCAAAGATTACAGATGGCGGAAAAGATGCTGAAGAATTTAAAAGCATTGAATTCAAAAATGTGTCTTTCAAATATCCTGACACAAGCAAAATTATTCTTAAAGATGTTTCATTCAAAATCAATCGTGGTGAAACTATTGCCATAGTAGGTGTAAACGGTGCGGGTAAATCAACACTTGTTAAATTGCTTTTAAGATTTTATGACCCCGATGAGGGTGAAATTCTTTATAATGGTATAAATTTAAAAGAATATAATGTCAATTCCCTGCGTAATGCCTTTGCAACTGTTTTTCAAGATTACAAGAACTTTGCTGTTTCAGTTAACGAAAATATTATGTGTCACGAATGCACTGACGAGGAAAAGAAACTTGCTGAAAAAGCACTTCGTCGCAGCGGTGTATGGGATAAAATTGCAAGTCTGCCAAAGGGTGCTGATACCGTTCTCACCCGTGAATTTGAAATTGACGGTGCAGGTCTTTCAGGTGGCGAAAATCAAAAGGTTTCTGCTGCACGACTTTTTGCCCGCAACTTTGAAATAGCAATTCTTGACGAGCCAAGTTCTGCACTTGACCCAATTGCAGAATACAAAATGTATGAAAACTTGATTGATGTCACAAAGGACAAAACCGTTATTTATATTTCACATAGACTTTCAAGTGCTGTGCTTTCTGACAGAATTATTGTTATCGGTAATGGTACAATTCTTGAATCCGGTTCACATAACGAGCTTATGTCACAAAATGGTGAATATAGCAAAATGTTCACATTGCAGGCTTCAAGTTATAAAGGAGAAAGTGAGGTGGGTGAAAATGCTTAAGATAACGCAAAAGAAAAAGACTAATCACTCAATGCCATCAAATATTTTCTTCTTTGTGCGACTAATGTTCAGCATATCTCCCCTGCTTGTTCTCGGCGAACTTATGTGGGGACTTCTAATGATTTTACCTAACAACCTTATTCGTGTTATCGGTGTTAAATATATTATTGATGTTGTAACAGAGGGTACTGACTTAGAAAGAATTTTCTATGCTGTTTTAGTAATTGCTCTTGTGCTTGTTGGTTCAACAGTTATTTCATGGTTGTTCAGAGAGTTTTATTGGAATATGGAACGAGAAAGGCTATATTACGGTCTTAACCAGAAGCTTTATGACAAAGCGAGAAGTCTTGACCTTGAGTCTTATGACAACCCTGAATTCTATAACAATTTCATTCTCACAATTGAATCATCATCCGGCAATATTCAAAATCTTTTAGGACTTGTGAGAATGTATATCGGTCATATTATTTCACTTGTGACAGTTGCGTCGGTACTTTTCACTATTGACCCTTGGTGTCTTCTCATTATTCTTGCGGTTATTTGTGTATTTCTTCCAATAAGTAAAAAAGTTGGTACACTTATGATGGAAAGACGCATTGAAAATGCTAAATATCACAGACGTGCAGACTATTTTCAGCGTATTTTCTATTTGCAGGACTATGCAAAAGAAGTTAGAATGAACAGCATTTCTCCACTTCTTATTGACAGGTATAATGATGCTGCCGATGATGTTATAAAGAATCAAAAAAAGTATTGGGATAAGATTTCAACTTTAAATTGTTTGCAAACTCTTGGAGTTCAAGAATTGGGCTTTATGTTCTTGCTTCCACTTTATATGGGGTACTGTGTTCTTGTTAAAGAAACCCTTTCTGCCGGTGACTTTGTGGCTACCTTTAACGGTGCACACGCAGTTGCTATGTCTTTTCAATTTTTGACTGTTTGGGCTCTTGCCCGATTCTCTGAACAGGCAAAAATGATTGAAAAATACCGTGAATTCTTGGGTGCTGATTTCAAGATTAAAAACGGCGGTACTGAAGCTATGAAAACTGAACCGAAAGAAATTCAAATAAAAAATCTTTCATTTACCTACCCCAATAATGACAAACCTACACTTGAAGATATTAATATAACAATCAAGCCATATGAAAAGATTGCTCTTGTTGGTTACAACGGTGCGGGTAAAACAACACTTACAAACCTGTTGTTAAGACTTTATGATGCAACCGAGGGCGAAATTCTCATTGACGGTGAAAACATTAAAAATGCTACGGCAGACTCCCACCGTGACCGCTTTGCCGCAGTATTTCAGGATTTTCAGATTTTCTCTTGCAGCCTTGGTGAGAATGTGGCACTTGACATTAACCCTGACGAAGAAAGAGTATGGGATTCTCTTAAACACAGCGGATTTAGTAAAGAACTTAAAAATGGTATAAAATCTGAACTTTTAAGAGAGTTTGACGATGAGGGTGTTATGTTCTCGGGCGGTGAGGCACAGAAAACCGCAATTGCCCGTGCGTTTTACAAGGATTGTCCCTATGTTATTCTTGACGAGCCAAGTGCAAACCTTGACCCCGTTGCCGAGTATAATCTCAACCAAGCAATGATTGAGGCAGCTCAACACAAAACAGTTATTTTCATTTCTCACAGACTTTCAACCACCGTTAATGCTGACCTAATTTATGTTATGGAAAATGGTCGCATTATTGAAAGCGGTAGTCACGCAGAATTGATGGAACTTAACGGCACTTATGCATATATGTTCAATCTTCAAGCAGAGAAATATAAAAATGAATAATGGAAAAAGCTCGGTAGAAATACCGAGCTTTTTCCATAACAAATTGGGGGTTGGTATGGGCGATTTATATAACACCTCATCCACCGCAAGCGGTCCCCCTTCCCCTTGAGGGGAAGCTGTCAACGAAGTTGACTGATGAGGTGAAAAACATCCCGACAAATTATAATTTGCAACGTAGTTCTAAAATTCTTCATTATTCACTATTCATCATTCATTCTTAATTAATATAAAAAAGGACAGACGGGTCAGTGTCTGTCCTTTTTTGTTATATCTCGATTTCGATTGCAATCCCCTCTTTAAGAGATTTCTTCGCATCGAGAATTCTTTGATTTGTTGAGCCCCTAAATTTACAATTGAGCGATTTCTTTGACAATTCAAACTTACCGTCAATGAGAATATCGGTCTGCTCTAAAAGATGACGCCAACCCTCATTTTTTGACATACCCTTGAAAAGTTGTTCAAAGGTATAACCCGTATAAGTTACCACATCAAGACCTAAATCGTGAACCTCTCGAGCCAATACAGAAAAATTCTCTGCCTGCTCAAATGGGTCACCGCCCGAAAGAGTAATACCCTTTAAAAGCTTGTCCTGTTTAACCGCTTCAATTATTCTTTCAACAGAGCTTTCGTACCCGCCGTTCATATCGTGAGTTTCGGGGTTGTGACAGCCCTCGCAATTGTGTTTGCACCCTTGCGAGAACACTACAAATCGCCAACCCGGTCCGTCAACTATGGACTCACGGATAACCCCTGCAAGTCGAAGAGGTGTAGCCATTATACCTGCTCCATTTCTCCCTTGCCTGTGCCGATTGAGTGCTTAACCCTGTCCTGCACCTCTGCATATTTAGCATCGTTAAATCTATCAAGAGTACCAACAAGGTAGCCTGTAATTCTACGAATTCTTTCGAATCCTACACCTTCGCCAACCATTACTTTTTCTTTCTTAGCCATTGTTATGCCTCCTCTTATAAAATGTTTTTAAAATATTATTCTACAGGATGTGCAACTTTATCTGCTTCTTCAAGTTCATTGATGTCGCAGCAATGAACATCCTTTTTGTAGCCATTGAGTTTCTTGAGAACTTCAACGTCAACACCCTCACCCTCACGACGTCCGCAACGTGGACAAACGTCACCGATGATACCTGTGTAACCGCAAACAGGGTCACGGTCAACCGGGTGGTTGATTGAGCCGTAGCCGATACCTGCATCATACATGCAACGAACTACTGCTTCAAATGCGTCAAGGTTCTGTGTTGGGTCACCATCCATTTCAATATATGAAATGTGACCACCGTTTGTAAGTGCATGATAAGGACCTTCAAGTTTAATCTTATCAAATGCTGAAATTGGGAAATAAACAGGAATATGGAAAGAGTTTGTGTAGTACTTTCTGTCAGTAACACCCTCAATTACACCAAAACGTTCTCTGTCCATTCTTACAAATCTGCCTGAAAGACCTTCAGCAGGAGTTGCAATAAGTGAGAAGTTCATACCTGTCATCTGACTTGCTTCATCTGTACGCTGACGCATATGATGCACAATTTCAAGACCTAAGTTCTGTGCTTCTTTTGACTCACCGTGATGTTTACCTGTAAGAGCCTTAAGTGTTTCAGCAAGACCTATGAAACCGATTGTAAGAGTACCGTGCTTGAGCACTTCACGAACTTCATCGTCAATACCGAGTTTTTCAGAGTCAAGCCAAATGCCCTGTCCCATAAGGAATGGGTAGTTACGAACTCTTCTCTTTGCCTGAATTTCAAATCTTTCAAGAAGCTGAGCAATGATAATGTCAATCTTTCTGTCAAGTTCTTCAAAGAAGTAATCAAGATTACCGTGAGCCTTAATAGCAATTCTTGGAAGGTTAACAGATGTGAATGAAAGGTTACCACGTCCGCCTGTTACCTGACGTGACTTGTCATAGTTATTTGTAGCAACTCTTGTACGGCATCCCATATATGCAACCTCTGTATTGGGGTCGCCCTCTTTATAAATGTCCTTATTATAAGGAGCATCCATAAATGAGAAGTTGGGGAACAAACGAAGCGCTGAAACTCTACAAGCGAGTTTGAACAAGTCATAGTTTACATCGTCGGGATTATAGTTTACACCAGCCTTAACCTTGAAGATGTGAATTGGGAATACTGGTGTTTCACCATTACCAAGACCTGCTTCAGTTGCAAGAAGAACATTCTTTGTTACCATTCTGCCTTCAGGTGACATATCTGTACCATAGTTAATTGATGAGAATGGAATTTGAGCACCTGCACGTGAATGCATTGTGTTAAGGTTGTGAACAAGTGCTTCCATAGCCTGATATGTAGCACGGTCAGTTTCTTTAACTGCCTTATCAACTGCAAAAGCCTGAATTTTTTCTGCCTCTTCTTTTGTGATGCCAAACTCTTTAACCAATGCTTTAAGCTCGTATTTCTGATAGTCATTGTCATTTGCAAGGCAGGGTGCAACACCATTCTTTTCTTCAATAGCATTCATAATTGCCTTACAAGCAGGTTTTGCATCTTCAACACCGTGAAGAAGCTCAAGTGCCTTTGAAACATTTTCAACATACTTTTTCTTATATGTCTTTTTAACACCGGGTGCCATACCGTAGTCAAAGTTAGGAATACTCTGACCGCCGTGCTGGTCATTCTGGTTTGACTGAATTGCAATACAAGCGAGTGCACTATAACTTGCAATATCATTTGGCTCACGAAGGAAGCCGTGGCCTGTTGAGAAACCGTCTTTGAAAAGTTTGAGAAGGTCAATCTGACAGCAAGTTGTTGTAAGGGTTAAGAAATCCATATCGTGAATATGAATGTCGCCTTCTTGGTGAGCCTTTGCGTGTTCGGGCTTTAAGATGTGAAGCACGTTGAACTGCTTTGCACCCTCTGAACCGTATTTAAGCATTGTACCCATTGAAGTATCGCCGTCGATATTTGCGTTTTCACGTTTAACGTCATTGTCTTTTGCTGAAACGAATGTCAAATCTTCATAAGTCTTCATAAGACGTGTGTTCATTTCACGAACACGAGAACGCTCTGCTCTGTAAAGAATATATTTCTTTGCAGTTCTTGCGTGACCTGTTTCAATAAGAGTTTTTTCAACATAGTCCTGAATTTGTTCAACTGTAGGAGTTGCAATTCCGTCACGCTCAATATATTGTATTGCGAGCTTTGCTATTTCCATAGCCTCATCAAAGTTGTTGCCACCTGTTGCCTTTGCTGCCTGATAAACGGCATTAGCGATTTTTTCAAGTGAAAAATCTACCTCACGGCCGTCACGTTTAATAATCTTTTCAATCATTTCCTGCGTCCTCCATATAATTTCGTGTTGTTTATTCACACACAACATCTTGTGTCTTTCGACTGAGCAAGTATCATTTTATAGTATATTCGCTATTATGTCAATATATTGTGCAAAGAAAAAATAGACAAAAAACATATTAAATTTTTAGTGATTTTTCTATATATACCTGCAAACCCTTGAAAATGCGTGGTTTGTGGCATTGTGAAAATGTACAAAGCCTTAAAATTAATAATTTTTCACTATGATAAAAAGAAAGACCGACCACAATATATTGTGGTTGGTCTTTAGTGTGCTAAATCGATAAAATTATACATTATAATACTTTTTCATTCGATTTTTCTTTATTATATGAATTATGAGAATTACAACAATTATTGCAATTACCGAGAAAAATCCTGCATAGAGTCCCCCTGCGTCATTCTCACCCTTAACCTTCATCCAAAGATTGTTCATATACTGTAAAGTATCCGTGGGCAGATTGTGAAACTCCTGTGTGTTCTGCAAATTTTCAGGGTAAACTGCTTCACTTTCTGCAAGGGAATAATCTTCATTTTCCAAAACCGCTTTATTGGGTGTTGCGTAATAGATATATTCTGCGTTTGCAAGGGCAATTTCAGGTTCCATCATAAAATTAATAAATGCCTCAGCACCTTTTTTGTTCTGTGAGCCCTTGGGAATACACATTGCATCATAGAATGTATTTACGCCTTCTTCGGGGAATACAAAGCCCAAATCGGGATTGTTTTCGACCATAAGCTCGTAGTCGCCCGCATAATAGGTAGCAAAAGCATATTCGCCGCTTTCCATTTTAATGAAAACCTCGTCCATTACATATTCAGGTTTTACACTTTTGCGTTGCTCTAAAAGATATTCCGCTGCCGCATCCCAATCTGCCATATTGGTTGTGTTGATACTCTGTCCAAGTGCAAATTGTGCAACCGCAAAGGCGTCACGAGGGTTGTTAAACATAAGTACCTTGCCTTTGTACTGTTCGTCCCAAAGAACTTTCCAACTTGTTGGCTCTTCACTCACCATTTTCTTATTATAAATAAGTATGGTAGTGCCCACATTGTAAATTACCGCATAATCACTTATGCCGTTTTCAACTAAATAACCGTATTTTTCACTATCAAAATACTTATAATAATTGGGAATATTGTTGTAATCAAGGGGCAAAAGCATTTCTTCAGATAAAAGACGTTCAACCATATAATCAGAAGGAATAACAATGTCGTAGCTTACTCCCCCGCCCGAAAGCTTTGAATACATATTCTCGTTAGATTCAAAAGTGGTATAATTCACGTCACACCCTGTAAGACGTTCAAACTGAGTAATTACATCAACTTCTTCATCGTCAATATATTCGCCCCAGTTATACACATTGAGTGTTGTACCTTGCAGACCGAGATTTTTATAATATTCAACAACTTCATCTGTGAACAACTCATCTTCGGCAGATACCGGAATTATAAAAACCGACAATGCTAATAATAATGTAATTACAAGAGAGAAAAACTTTTTCATTATTTATCCCCCTTTTTTGCTCTTTGCTTTTTATCAGAACGGGACTGTGCCACATTCATAAGAATCAAAAGCACAAACATAGCACCGAAAATAAGAGTTGAAAGTGCATACATATCGGGCTTTACCCTTTTCTTTGTCATTGAGAAAATGTGAATGGGCAAGGTTTGAAAATCTGGGCCGTTTGTAAAGTAACTGATTATGAAATCATCAAGTGACAATGTAAATGCCATAATCGCACCCGAGATAATACCGGGAAGAATTGCGGGGAATACCACTTTAAAAAATGCTTTTAATGGGTGACAACCCAAATCCTGTGCCGCCTCAAATATTCTGTTGTCAGTCTGTTTAAGTTTGGGTAAAACCGAAAGAATTACATATGGCAACTGGAATGTTACGTGAGCAATAAGAAGTGTACCAAATCCCAACACATCACGTTTACTGAACATTGCACCCGCAAAAACAAACAGAAGCATCATTGAAATACCCGTTACAATTTCAGGATTCATCATAGGAATATTCGTAACGGTCATCACAGATGATTTAATATGCTTATTCTTCATAGAATTGAGTCCCACTGCCGCAAGAGTCCCCATTATTGTAGCAATCGCAGCAGAGGTAATTGCAAGAACTATTGTGTTCTTGAGTGCATCCATTGTGACTTTATCGTGGAAAAGTTTCTCATACCATTGAAGTGAAAAGCCCTCGAATATATATGTGCTTTCTGATGAGTTGAACGAGAACACCATCATCACAACCATTGGTGCGTAAAGGAAAATGAACACAAGGGCGATATAGAACCTTGCCAAAGGAGATGTTTTTGTCATATAAGCACACCTCCGTCATCATCGCTGTCGGTGAAATAATTAAGCACACCGAGACAAATTAAAATCATAACCATAAGCACAAGTGAAAGTGCCGCACCAAGATTATAATTGTATGCGGTCTGGAACTGACCTTCAATAACGTCACCGATTAAGGTAATCTGACCGCCACCAAGTTTTTGTGAAATATAGAATGTACTTACACTTGGTACAAATACCATTGTTACACCACTTGCAATTCCGGGAATTGTAAGGGGGAAAATCACCTTGCGAAGACAATAGAATTTATTACAACCCAAATCCTGTGCCGCTTCTATAAGCGATTTATCCATTTTTGACATAGCGGTATAAAGGGGCAGAATCATATATGGTAAGAAATTATAAACCATACCCAATATAACCGCACCGCCCGTATTGAGCATCTGTAAGGGCTCAATACCAAAAAGCCCTAAAAATGAATTGATTACACCTGACTCACCTAAAATGGTAATCCAAGAATATGTGCGGATTAAGAAGCTCATCCACATCGGCAACATTACAAGCATTGTTGCAACACTTTGGAATGATGCCTTTGTCTGTGCAAGAAAATATGCAAATGGGTATGCAATAAGAAGGCAGATTGCCGTAGCAATTGCACCGTAACTTATTGAAAGCACAAAGGTTGTTGCATAATCACCAATTTGTGCAATATTTGAAAGTGTGAATACGCCCGTAGAGTCGGTAAAAGCATAATAGATAACCATTATAAGAGGCGCTACTATGAAAAGTACCGACCATAGAATATAAGGTGCATTCATCAATTTTTGTGCGAAAGAGGATTTTTTCATAGTATCACCACCTTTTTGAGAATTTGTTTAATTAGGCTTCAGAAAGCTCATCAAATTCGTCACTGAATGAACTGTAGTCGCCGTAAAGTCCTGAATACTGTGACTTTTTCATAATATGCATCTCATCAGGGTCAATTGAAATGCCGATTACGTCGCCTACCTCACTCTTTTCGGTGGTTTGAATCATCCATTTAAAATTATCAATATCAACAATAATTTCATAATGAACACCCTTGAATGTAACCGATGTTACTGTTCCCTGAAGCATTCCGTCTTCGGGGGCTACAACATCAATATCTTCAGGACGAATAACCACGTCAACGGGTTCATTATGCTTAAAGCCCTTGTCAACGCATTGGAATTTGATATTGTTAAATTCAACGGTGAAATCTTCTTTCATTACACCGTCAAGAATATTACTCTCGCCAATGAAATCGGCTACGAATGCGTTTTTAGGCTCATTATATATATCAAGAGGTGTACCGATTTGCTGAATTTCACCGCCGTCCATAACAACAACGGTATCAGACATTGAAAGTGCTTCCTCTTGGTCATGTGTAACATAAATAAAGGTTATGCCCAATTTCTGCTGAATGTTTTTAAGTTCAATCTGCATATCCTTGCGAAGCTTTAAGTCAAGAGCACCAAGTGGCTCATCAAGTAAAACGACACGTGGATTAACCGCAAGAGCACGTGCAATTGCAACTCGCTGTTGCTGACCACCCGAAAGAGAGTCAATTCGACGAGGACCAAAGCCTTTAAGGTTAACAAGGGTGAGCATTTCGCTTACCTTTTCTTTAATCGCATCTTCCTTCCACTTTTTAAGGCGAAGTCCAAAAGCGATATTTTCATAAACATTCAAATGCGGAAAAAGTGCATAACGCTGAAAAATGGTGTTAACCTGACGTTTATATGCCGGCACACCATTGATATTTTTTCCTTCAAAAATAACATCGCCGCTATCCTGCTGTAAAAAGCCCGCAATAATGCGTAATGTGGTAGTTTTACCGCAACCCGAAGGACCGAGAAGTGTCAAAAATTCACCATCACGGATATAAAGGCTAATGTTATTGAGTATTTTTTGATTTTCAAAGCTTACGCTGATGTTTTTGAGGTCAATAATAACTGGATTGTTTTTCAATTATGCAGCCCCTTTCCAACCGATAGATATAGTTGGGATTTGACGGTAAAAAACTAAACCGCCCCACCCTAATTGGTATGAGTTAAATATAATCTTAATTTGCAAAAAAGTCAATGATTTTGACGAATTTTGCAAGATTTTTTACTCCATATTTTTTATTATTTCACTGAGCTTGTCAGGATTTCTTGTGGTAATATTATCAGGTGCCATTTCGAGCACTTTATACATATCAATTTTTTTGTCAACCGTCCAGATTGATACGAGTAAATCATTTTCGTGAAAATAATCAACAATCTCTTTACTTGCACTTTTATAATTAAAATTTATGCCCATTGCTCCCGCTTCTTTCACCTGTGTTACAAGGCTTTCAAGATATTCGGGGTCAGTATTCTTTTTCTTGTCAACATCCACATTGAGATAATATTCAATATCATTACAATTTATCTTAACTGCTTCAACAAATTCCGCATTTATGCCCGTAAAGAAAATTTGACTCATTACGCCCTTTTTCATTGCAGCCTTTCTCACGGCGGTCATATTGTCAACGCTTTTCATATCAACATTGGCTTTTACAAATTCATTACGTGCGAGAAAATCAAAGGCTTCATTAAGACTCAATTCGTCACCCTTGGGCTTGTCGTGGCTGAGCACAGGCACACCGTCATCTGTGAAATGCACATCGAATTCAATAATCTTTGCGCCATTATCAACACCCTTTTGCATTGACTCAACAGAATTTTCCTTTGTACCCATACACCCCGTATGTGCGGTAATTGTAAATCCTTGAGGAAGTGTAACTTTCATATCTTTATACTTATTCAATCTCATAGCACTCACACCTGCAAATATTATTCCACTCGCCACCGCCACAATAAGTAATGACGTAACAAGGGTAAGTAAAATCTGTTTTTTGTTCATTTTAGATTTTTTGCGATTTGTCATAAAATACTCCATAGTTACATTCGGTGGGAGTAGTCCCCCGCCCTAATTCTATTTATATACATTTTAATCTTATTTCAATAATATTTCAAGTTGATTTGTTGCGTTTTTGTGTTATAATTTAATTTGATATAGGCAAAGATGTCGGGGAATCAGGTGAAAATCCTGAACGAGTACGTCGCCGTAAGATGATTTTGATTTTTTCACTCTCTGCCGCAAAGAGAGATAAGCCATTGAGTTTCAAGCTTGAGAAGGCGAAAAAATCATAGTGTCATCAAGTCGGAATACCCGGTCTTTAAGTTATTGTTGTTGCGTAAACCAATATATCAATAAGCCAAATATCAAAAAAATAAATATTAAGGAGAAAACACTTATGAAAAAAGTAATGAACTCAAAAGCATTACTGTCTGTTATCTCTTTGGTGCTTGTTGCGGCTATGGCACTTGGATTTGCAGGATGCAGTAATAAAGAAACCCCTTCAGTTGATGGCGAAAAGACCTTTGTATTCAAGGTTGTTGACCTTGATGGTACAGAAAAGTCCTTCGACATTACAACGGACGCAAAGACTGTGGGAGAAGCACTTCTCAACGAAAAACTCATTTCAGGTGAAAATGGCGATTATGGTCTTATGGTTGACACAGTCAACGGAATAAAATATGACTATAATGAAGATGGTGCTTATTGGGCATTTCACATTAACGGCGAATATGCAATGAGCGGTGTTGATACCACGGAAATCACAGACGGTGCAACATATTCATTTGTAGCAACTAAAGCATAATGAGAAACGAAAAGCACAAAAAATTAGTTGATATTTTAGTCTTCACAATGCTGGGAGTAATAATGTTACTCTCAAAACTATTGATGGAGGCTTTGCCCAATTTTCATTTATTGGGAACACTCATTACCGCATATACAATTGTTTATCGCAAAGACGCACTTAAGCCCATTTACATATTCGTGCTGCTTTCGGGAATTATTTACGGCTTTGGTGCTTGGTGGTTGGCATATTTATATATATGGGCAATTCTTTGGGCTATGGTAATGCTTTTACCAAAGAATATGAAACCAAAAATCGCTGTACCTGTTTATATGGCAATTTCGGGACTGCACGGTATTTTATATGGCACACTCTACGCCCCCGCCCAAGCATTAATACTCGGTTATGATTTCAAAACAATGATTGCGTGGATTATTGCCGGATTTTCATTTGATATTATGCATTGTGTCGGTAATGTGGTGTTGGGAGTTTTGATTTTACCCATTGCAACCGCTCTTAAAAAATTCCATAGGTATTAAAAAAGACCGATTGGGGAAATTCCTCAATCGGTTTTTTAAAAAATTCAATTTTATCTGCAAAATATCATTCAAATATCAATTTACCATCGGTATATAACTCGTGGGCTATTGCGTCAAAGCCATCAATTGCACCGTCCTGATTCATATCGCCCGCATAGAATTTTGCCGTTTCATCTTCTACTGCATATGTTGTAGCACAAATTTGTGTCATAACATCATAATCGGTTGCATTAACTGTGTTTGATGCATTCACATCACCACGCATTGCAACAAGATATTCTTTTGTAGTTGTGCCGTCAGATACAGTCAATGTTGATGTTGTTGTACCGCTTCCGTTTCGTGTACGGGTAAACCCGCTTGTTGTGTCATTTACAACAAAAAGAACATAGCTGGACACACCCTTGCCAACCATTACCACCCCACGCAACGTATCAAAATGCACATCTTTTGCACCATATCTCAAAATTCCCACACCGTAGGTATCGGTAGAAAGTGCAGGATAAGAAAGTGCCGTGTTTGCACTTGTAAAAAGTTTACCTGTCGGAATATGAATGGTTGAATCCGCCACTGTTGAATTACCGAAAAACGGTGCTTTTGTGTTGCTTCCAACAAGAAAATAGCTGTAATAAATATAATTTGATTGGTCGTCCCAAGTTGAGTCAAGGGTGTACCATTCACCATCTTCCATTTTTACCACATTCCATTTATGAGGGCCACCATCACCAGTACCGATAACCGTAAGACAAGGTATTCCCTCTCGGTCACATAAGAGTTTAAATGCCTCTGCGTAGCCTTCACATACGCACACACCCGTTATCAACGCACCATATGCATCATAAATATTTGGTTCAGAAATTGTGTCGTCATAAACAATATTATTTGCAAGATAATCGTGAATTGATTTCACTTTTTCGTGACGGCTTATGCCATTAACCTTAATTGTTGCCAATTTATTGACTACTGCATCACTCTTTGCCTTGACATCATTAAAATCTGCAAAATTAGTTGAGTCAATGCTAATGTTGACCGTCAACTCAGTAATTGTATATGTGTATGTTATACCCACTCTGCTTCTTGAATAATCATAATCAAAACTAAACCCACTTGACCAGAAAAATAATGGATTATCTTCATTAAGGGCTGTTATTGCCATCATAATTTCTTGTTGAGCATTGTTGACTGCCTTTGTAAGAGTCGTACCCGTAATTGTAATTCCCGTCATATCAAGGTCAATTGACTGCACTACTCCCGCTGACCAGATTTGCTCGTAAATCTTTTTTTGATTACTTGTTAACTGATTGTAAAAGTATTTTGTAGCATCAACATCAGTGCCGACGCTGTAAAATTTGTTTATGTTTGTACTTGTTTCAACTTCTAACTCTGTTTTAGGTGAAAACTGAATTATAGAAAATTCGCCACCATATTCAAGTTCTTTAGTTTGGGCAAATGCCATAACGGGCATTAACCCTATCAAAAGACAAAGTGCCGTTATCAACGACACAAATTTTAATAACTTATTCGTCATAACAGCACCCTCTGTTTCTTAATTATTGTTTTTTGTCAAGGAAGTTTGAAAGTTCTTCCATAAATGCGTTTACGTCTTTGAACTGTTTATAAACAGAAGCAAAGCGGACATAAGCAACCTCGTCAATTGCCTTAAGTTTTTCCATTACAAGCTCACCTACACGAACAGACGTTACCTCACGGTCGAGAGAATTTTGTAATGTTGCTTCAATTTCGCTGACTGCTTTTTCAATAGTTTCCATTGAAACGGGACGTTTTTCACAAGCGGTAAGCATACCCTTAATTAACTTGCTACGGTCAAATACCTCACGATTTTTATCCTTTTTCACAACGAGAATGGGTACATTTTCAATTATTTCATAAGTTGTGAATCTCTTTGTACACTTAATACACTCTCTACGACGACGAATTCTCTCGCCCTCGTCAGTTGGACGTGAATCAATTACTTTACTTTCTTCAAATCCGCAAAAAGGACATTTCATAGTAACACTCCCAATTTTTACAATCTATATATAGTATTGTAACATAATCAATGCCACAATGTAAAGGGTTTAAAGGAATTTTTTAAGTCCTTTTAAGGCATTTGCAAGTTCTTCGTCACTATTATAACCGTAATCGTAAAGTTCAATAATATAATCACCCTTATAGTCAAGTGATTTCATCATATCGAAAAATCTTTTAAAATCGAACACACCGTCACGCATTGGCACCATACAATCCATTTTATCATTGTGGTCACTTATGTGAATGTGACGGATATACTTATGAAGCTTATTAGCAAAGTCAAAGGGCTCAAACCCCGCACGGATTGACTGTTTAATATCAAAAACCATATTAAAATCTTCACCTATATGCTCTGCCATACGCAAAAGGAATTCGGGGCTTTCGCTACGGTAATGCACAACATTCTCTTGACAGACCTTAACACCCTCTGACTTGCCCATATGAATTAATTCACCGAAACGGTCAAAATATTCTTCATCGGGAATACTGCCCGGCTTTTTAATTCCGTGCATAACAAGAATTTCTGCACCGAGAGTGTGTAAAACGTCAAAATGCCTTTTGAATGAAGTATCTCTCGCCTCATAGTATCTTCGATTGTATGAACTGAAAAGATGATATGATTCTGTAAACGATGCCATTGTGTGTACTGACGGCACACGCACACCATAGCTTTTGCATATATCTGCCATTTTCTGTACAAATTCGGGTTCAAACTCTGAATCTGCATTCATAAATATTTCAATTGTTTTTGCCCCCGTTTCACAGGCTCTCACAATGGATTTCTCTGTTTCAAGAGGATAAAAACAAGATGAAGATATACCAATATCCATAACGCACCTCGTTATCGCAAATCAAGGGTGAAAAAGTGAAAATTCGCTGAAATTCTGTATTTACGGCGTGTTTGGTTCGACTCCTCTCACCCTATCTTTTTGTTACCTTAAGACCAACAGTTTGGGTTTGCATTCCGCCACCCGTTAAAAGTCCACGATTTATTCCGCAATCGGCAAAATCTCGGCCACGGCTGATAATAATATAATTCTCATCAGCAAGACGGTTGTTAGTGGGGTCAACCCCGTGCCACGAGCCGTTATAATAAACCTCAACCCATGCGTGAGTTTCACCCTCACCCACCATCATACCAACCACATAACGAGCGGGAATTTCTGCCTTTCGCAGAAGTGCCAACAGAATGTGAGAATAATCCTGACACACACCCGCACCGTTTAAAAGTGCTTCTTCTGCAGTTGTAATAACACTTGTTGAGCCTGACTTGTACACAATATTAGCCCTGATTGCTCTTGTAAATTTAAGTGCAGTATCAACCGCATCTTCTGAAATACCAATCTGAATGCGGTCAAACATACGATTGAGCTCCGCACCGCATTTCGTGTAATGAGTTGGGTATTTATATACCGGATTTAAGTCATTTTCAGGGGTTACGTGTGCCCCCGTTGTCACTGTGCCCGTTACATCAACGGTAAATTCATTATGCATTGAAACAATGCGGTCAGTTACAAGAATATTGCCAAATCCGTCTTGAGAATATGTCAATTTATTCTCGGGAAAAACCGTCACTTTAATATCCTCAATGTGCTGACTTTCACACTCAAGAGGAATGCAACGAAGAGTGTAACAATGCTTGATTACGGGAAGTGAAAACTTAATCGACATATTGTAAGAAAAATCAAGTACTGCCATTTTACATCACTCCTGTCACAAAAAGTTGGGACAATTCATTTTGAATTGAGAATTTATATGGTGAATAATCGTCTTCTTCAAGAATCATTCTCGTAAGTCTTTCAATTGAATGAGAATTAAAGTCTATTCCCACCTTATAAAGTCGGTTGAGCATTATTGAAAATTCCTTTCGCATAAGCTCAATTGGGTAATCAAGTCTTGTATATAAGTCAAGACGTTCAATGCTTCTGCCGAATTTCAAAATGTTTCGTGAGGTTTCTGCCTCAATATTATCGTCCGCACTGCCCCAGAATGCAAAAATCCAGTCAGTTACCTCTTGAACCTTTAAAAGCGGAGCATTACTGCTACTGCTCTTTTCCATAATATCAACTGCAAGTTGAAGATATGAAAGAGTTTCTGAAGAAATAACATTTCTCATTTCAACCGCATTGTCATATGCGTGAATAAGGCTTGAATAAATTGACGCAGGGTCATTTGCGTCGAACAAAAATGAACTTATGAATTCCTGACGGCAGGAATAATTATTTGCAATTCCAAGTCTTCGACAGAAATTGATATATTCTTCATCATTTATATCAATCATAATGTCATAGCACTCTGTGAAGGCTTTAAGAGTTGTGAAAACTCGTTCAATATAACGACCGAGCCAAAAAAGATTGTCACTTGATTTTATCGAGATAACACCCATGTGTCTTTAAAGCCTCCTCCCTGTGAAGAATTAACTACAAAAGAATTTGCATCTTTTGAAAAACGTGTAAGACCCGATTTCCACACAACAGGCTCTTCGCCCATAAGCACAAATGCACGCAAATCGGCTTTTCGTTCTGTCCACGCACCATTTTCAACAACCTTAAGGTCATTAAAATGAATAACCTCTTGTGCAATAAATCGACGTGGCTCTTTTTGAATAAGTTTTTTGAGTTCATATACTCTTTCAAGAGATAATTCACTACCGAAAACTACTCCGTATCCGCCTGACTCGGCAACGTCCTTGATAACAAGCTTTTGAATATTATCAAGCACATATTTCATATCATCGGGATAAAACGGCAGATATGTAGGTGCATTTGAAAGAATTGGCTCTTCGCCCAAATAATATTTAATCATAGCGGGTACATAGTAATAAATGCCCTTATCATCTGCAACAGAGTTACCCGGTGCATTGACGAGTGCCACATTACCCGCACGGTATGCATCCATAATATGAGGCACACCCAAAAGAGAATCTGCACGAAAAGTCATAGGGTCCATAAAGTCGTCATTTATTCTGCGATAGACCGCACCAACTCTTTGATGCCTACCCGAATATTCGCTGTAATAAAGCACATTACCCTCAACAAATAAATCCTGTGGCATTGCAAAAACTGCACCCGTTTTTTCTGCGAGATATGAATGCTCAAAAAAGGCTGAATTAAATCGACCGGGGGTAAGCACAACATTTATTCCGCCCGTGTTTACATAGTCAAGTGCATTACGAAGTAAATCACCATAATTACGATTATCAACAACAGTATTTGCACGGAATGTGTCAGGACTTGCTCTACGGCACAATTCACGGGCTATCATTGGGTATGACGCACCTGACGGCACACGAAGATTATCCTCAAGCACATACCATCTCATATCATTGCCCTGCACCAAGTCAATTCCTGAAATATGACTGAAAACATCTTTAGGCGGTACTGCACCCTCACATTCCATCATATATCCTGCCGCACCATAGACAAATTCTTCGGGAATAATTTTATCTTTTATAATCTGCTTTTTAGTGTAAATATCTTTAAGAAAAATATTAAGTGCCTTTACTCGTTGTTTAAGTCCTCTTTCAAGATAATCAAACTCATCCTTTGAAATGATGCGAGGCACTGTGTCAAATGGAAAAAGTCGCTCATTAAACACATTGTTTTTATAAATACCGAATTTAACACCATATCGTGCTAAAAGTCGGTTTATTTCGTCAGTATGCTCTATAAGTCCGTACATTTTTTCACTCCCAAACCTAAATGTAACTATACATTATAATTATAGACTTTTTTTATTCTTAAGTAAATGAGAGAAATAACCAAATATATTGGTGATTTTTTGGTGATATAGATATTGTATTGATGACATCAAAACAAATTTGAGCTTGTCTAATTGTTTTTACACCTCATCAGTCAGCTTCCCCTCAAGGGGAAGCCTTGTTTTGCCTTCCCCTTGAGGGGAAGGGGGACCGCTTGCGGTGGAGGAGGTGTCATATAAAACAATTCTACACCCCAAATTTAACAAACAAAAAGGCGGAGTCAAGACTCCGCCCTACCATTACTTATTCAATTGGCTTTGAAACCTCTACCCATTCTTTATAGTTTGAATATTTTTCCAGTTCTGGAATTGTAAGTTCAATGGCACTGTTTGAGCCACCCACTGCGGGGAATACAGTTTCAAACCTCTTCATTGAGTTATCCAGATAAACATCAACACCGTCTTTAATACCGAATGGACAAACACCACCGATTTGGTGACCAACATATTCTTCCAACTGGTCGGGTGACATCATTTTAGCTTTTGCGTGAAAAAATCCTTTATACTTTGAGTTATCCACCTTAACGTCGCCCGCCATAAGTATAAGAATTGGTTGTTCACCCACCATAAATGAAAGAGTTTTTGCAATTCTTGCACCCTCAACACCAAGGGCTTGTGCTGCAAGTTCAACTGTGGCGCTTGAAACCTCGAATTCTTGAACTCTGTCTTCCATACCGAATTGGCGAAAATATTCTCTGCCTTTTTCAATGGACATATTTAACACCTACTCACTTAGCGTCATTCTGAGGAACGCAGTGACGAAGAATCTCAAAGCACAACACAGATTCTTCGCTTCGTTCAGAATGACATCAAACATTAGATTATAATTTCGGCGGGAGCAAGCCCCCGCCCTACCCTTATATTTTTAAAAATTAGTTAATCTCTGCAAGTTTAACAGGTCTGTGCTCATTAGCTGATTTTTCAGCAGCAAGAGCAATTTTAACTGACTGTAAGCCTGCGTGAATACCAACGGGAGTTTCTTTGTTGTTTACACAGCAATCAACGAACTGTCTAACCTCTTCTGCGAATGAACCCATATATCTTTCAAGGAAGAAATAGAGTGGCTTTTCGCCTGTTACACCGTTTGCATCTGAAACAACAGCAGTTGAAAGTGTATCGTTAGCAGTTGCAACCATACCCTTTGAACCAAAAAGCTCTGCTCTCTGGTCATAGCCGTACATAGCCTGACGAGAGTTGTCAATAACTGCAAGAGCACCGTTAGTCATCTTCATTGAGATAATTGCTGTATCAAAATCACCGTATTCACGGATTGACGGATTGATAAGGGCATCTGCATAAACATAAAGCTCTTCAACATCGCTGTTTGTAAGGAAACAAGCCATATCAAAATCGTGAATCGTCATATCAAGGAAGATACTTGCTGCACAGTAGCCAACAGGTGGTGCCTGTGGGTCACGAGATGTGATTTTAAGAATCTGTGCTTCACCGATTTTACCCTCGTCGTAAGCCTTGCGAACTGCTGCAAAGTTGTGGTCAAAACGACGGTTAAAGCCTACCTGGAATTTGCATTCGGGATGTGCTTTAAGAGCATCTGCGATTTCAAGAATCTTGTCAACTGTATTTGCAAGTGGTTTTTCACAGAAAACGTGCTTACCAGCATTGATTGCTTCAATAGAAATTGGAGCATGAGTGTCAGTTGATGAACAAACAAGAACCGCATCAATGTCTTTGTCTTCAATAATCTTTGTGTAATCTGTGTAAATCTTTTCAACACCAAAACCTTCACAGAAAGCCTTTGTTTCGTCATTCATAAATGGGTCAGCAATAGCAACAACCTCTGCACCCTTTACATTATATGAGATTGATTCAAGGTGAACTTTACCAATACGGCCAGCACCGATAATACCAATTTTAAGCATAATATTTTCTCCTTATTCATTTTAAGCAAAATATTCGTCATTCTGCCATTTTCGTGGATTTTCATCAATATACTGCCAAACCGCTAAATACCCTTCTTCATTTCTGATTATCTTATCAAAAAATGATTCCTGAAGTATTTTTCTACCTTTAATATTGCTCATCTTATTACATTCTCGTGTTGTTAATGATTTATATGCACATATTATGTCAGGTAGTGTAGGGCGGGGGCTTGCTCCCGCCGTTAAGCCATCAAGAATTATTATAATATGAATATGATTTGGCATAATTACGTATTTATCAATTTTCACATAATCATATCGCTGTTCTAATGCAAATAATTGTTTTTCTGCAATCAGTCCGTATGGTGAAAGTGTGATTCTAGTATCTTTATGCTCTCTTTCGGCGGGAGCAAGCCCCCGCCCTACATTTTCCTCTACTCCACCAAAAATACATTTCATATCTTTAGCACAGATTGTTACATAATAGTAACCATTAGAACTGTAATCATATTCCTTTAATCTTGGGTGTTTTCGTTTGGGCAATTTATTTTCAATATTCATATTTATTTGAGTTCGGCGGGAGCAGGCCCCCGCCCTGCAAGACAACATGTCATAATCCTACAAAATTTTAGGTATTTTTTCGTTTAACAAGGCTTGCGAGCGAAGGCGTATGCGAGATACTCCGAGCGAGCATAACGAAGTTAAACGGGAAAAGACCAAAATTAGATTGTGCCGTCCCAAGTACTAACATTTGTATTAGTCTTTTCTTCTTCATCGAACCAATGCTGTGTAACCGCCTTTGATTCTGTGTAGAAACGGTATGCGTCCTTACCTAAGCAATGCAAATCGCCGAAGAAAGACTGCTTGTGACCTGAGAATGGGAAGAAACCAACGGGAACAGGAATACCAACGTTGATACCAACCTGACCGCCGTCTGTATAACGAGCAAACTGACGTGCCCAATAACCACTTTGGGTGTAAATAACTGAACCGTTTGCATATGGGTTATCGTTCATAATCTTAAGACCTTCGTGGAAGTCCTTACAACGTTTAATGCAAAGAACCGGTCCAAACACTTCTTCGTCACCGATTGTCATATCTGCTGTAACCTTATCAAAGATTGTAGGCCCAATGAAGTAGCCGTTTTCATAGCCGGGGACTTTAACATCACGACCGTCAAGAACAAGTTCTGCACCCTCATCAATACCCTTTTGAATGTCAGCAAGAACTTCTTCATAATGCTTTTTATATGTAATTGGTCCGAGTTTTGATGTCTTTTCCCAAGATGGACCAACTTTAATATTCTTTGCCTGTTTTACAAGTTCTGCAACAAACTTATCTGCGATTGCTTCTTCAACTACGCAGCAAGTAAGAGCCATACAACGCTGACCTGCACAACCATAAGCAGAGTTAATAACACCTGCTACTGTTCTTTCGAGTGCACAGTCAGACATAACAAGAGCATGGTTTTTAGCCTGAGTGAGAGCCTGACAACGTTTGCCTGCGGCAGCAGCACGAGAATAAACCTTAAGTCCAACGGGAGTTGAGCCTACGAATGTGATACCCTTAACATCTGGGTGGTCAAGAATTGTGTTTACTTCGTTTCTTGAGCAAGTGATAACATTGATAACACCGTCAGGCACACCTGCTTCTTTATAGATAGCCGCAAATTTCATTGCTGTTTTTGGTGTAAGTGATGCTGCTTTAAGCACCATTGTATTACCTGTTGCAATACAGGTCGGAGCCATCCAACCAAATGGAATCATTGCAGGGAAGTTAACGGGAACAATACCTGCGAAAACACCGAGAGGCTCACGGTATTTAACTGTGTCATAGCCCGATGATGCGTCCATAAGGCTTTCGCCCATCATAAGTGAAGGAACCTGAGTTGCAAGTTCTGTACCCTCTTTTGCCTTGAGCACGTCACCTTCTGCCTCGCCCCACACTTTACCATTTTCACAAGCAACGCACATTGTAAGCTCTTCCATATCACGAATTATAAGCTCACGGATTTTGTAAAGAATCTGTGCTCTCTTGATTGCGGGAGTTGCTCTCCAACCCGGATATGCTGCCTTTGCAGCCTCGATTGCTTCGAGAACTTCATCATTTGTACAGCAAGGTGCTTGTCCTACAACTTCACCTGTGCTTGGGTTGTGAAGGTCATACCAAACATCAGTTTTTGAATCTTTGAATTGACCGTTCACGAAATATTGTAATTTTTCTACTGCCATATTTGTTTACTCCTTAATTGGATTGATTTATATATGCGGGCGGGCACGGAGACCCGCCCCTACAAATAACCTTTTTACAATTTGTAGATAATTTTTCGTTAGACAAGGCACACGAGCGACGGCGTATAAAGATACTCCGAGCGAGTGTAACGCAGTATCACGGAAAATTAGCACAAATTAAAGACCTGATACCTCAGAAATGTATTTACGAGCCTTAACTGCATATTCAAATGGATTTGCAATTGCAGGGTCCTGCTCTGCCTCAACAAGAACATAGCCCTCATATCCTGTTTCTTCAAGAACATCGAATACAGGTTTAAAATCAATTACGCCGTCACCGGGAACTGTGAAAGCACCTGCACGAACGCCTTGAAGGAAGCTCATTTTTTCTGCCTTAACACGTGCCACAACATCGGGACGAATGTCTTTGAGATGTACGTGGCGAATTCTCTTTGCGTACTTTTTGAGAACTGCCATATAATCTTCACCACAGTATGCAAGGTGACCTGTATCGAAAAGAAGACCGAAAAGCTCGGGGTCTGTATTTTCCATCATTCTGTCAATTTCTGCTGCAGTCTGAACAACTGTACCCATATGGTGATGGAAGCAAAGTGCGATGCCCATATCCTTTGCAACCTTACCAAGTTTGTTGATGCCTGTGCAAAGCATATCCCATTCTTCGTCATTCATAACATATTTGTCATCAAAAATTGATTTGTCCGTGCCCTGAATTGAATGACCCTGCTCTGAAATACCAACAACCTTTGCACCCATTTCTTTAAGGAATGTGATGTGCTCGATGAAGTCCTTTTCAACTTCTTCATAAGGTTTTGTGATAAGAAAACTTGAGAACCAAGCATTACAAATCTGCATACCACGAAGTTCAAGTGCCTTTTTAAGCACCTTTGTATCTCTTGGGTATTTGTTACCAACTTCACAGCCTGTAAAGCCTGCAAGTGCCATTTCAGAAATGCACTGTTCAAATGTGTTTTCTGCACCAAGGTCGGGCATATCATCGTTTGTCCAAGCGATAGGTGCAATACCGAGTTTTACTTTATTCTTATCCAACATATCAATATCTCCTTGCCTTGTTTTTATTTTCTTCCTTCTCTGCGAAGGCATTATTTACTTTTTCATTAGTTGAAACAGATGGAACACCTGTATGCCACCAAGCACCATAACCGTCAGTCATTGACTTTGGTAAAACTTTGATGTCAATAAGTGTTGAAACTGTCTGTTTCTGTGAATCGATAAGAGCGAATTCTAATTCTTCCATTGTTTTTGCTGTGTATGTCTTACAGCCATAAGCCGCTGCAGCCATAGCAAAGTCAATCGGGATAAGGTCGCCTAAAAGGTCGCCGTTGTCATCACGATAACGGAATTCTGTTGCAAGGTTGCCAATACCGTTTGACATTTGAAGGTTGTTGATACAACCAAAACCGCTGTTATCGAAAAGAAGAACGTTAATCTTCTTGTTTTCTTGAATTGATGT
>JAZNZJ010000008.1:0-20430 GCA_045594885.1 Candidatus Fimenecus sp.
ATCCTTTCGTATGTTCGATTTATCTCGATGAATTGGGGTTTGCAGAATTGTTTTATATGACACCTCATCCACCGCAAGCGGTCCCCCTTTCCCTCAAGGGGAAGGCAAAATCAAGGCTTCTCCTTGAGGAGAAGCTGTCAGCGAAGCTGACTGATGAGGTGGCAAAGAACCCGACAAAATCAAATTTGACTTCTTTACATAATTTATCACAAAAATAAAGTATGGTCAACTGTCTTGTAAATTACATTCATTTGTGATAATATATTATTTGTGTAATTTTAAGCATTTTAAGAAGGTACGTTTTATGAAAATTATAATCGTTGGTGACGGCAAAGTAGGTGCAACACTCGTTGAACACCTCTCAAATGAAGGTCACGACATTGTTGTTATTGACCGCAACCAAAAAGTTGTTGAACAGTTGGTAAACTCGTTTGATGTTATGGGTATTTGCGGAAATGGTGCGAGTTACGAATTACAGATTGAAGCAGGAGTCCCCGACTCTGACCTCTTTATCGCCGCAACTTCTTCTGATGAGCTTAACATTCTTTGCTGTCTTATGGCAAAAAAAGCAGGTACAAAGCATACCATTGCAAGAGTACGCAACCCTGAATATTTAAAACAAATTCCCTTCTTCAAAGATGAATTGGGACTCAGTATGATTGTAAATCCCGAATTCGATGCAGCAAACGAAATTGCAAAGGTTCTTCGTTTTCCCAATGCCATCAATATTGAAACTTTCTATCGTGGACTTGTTGACCTTGCCGAAGTAAAAATCGACGCAGGTAACCCCTTATGCGATATGAAGCTTCTTGATATTTTTGGTACTTTTGATATCAAAATTCTTGTCTGTGCAGTTCAGCGTAAAAACGAGGTTATTATTCCCCGTGGTGATTTCGTGCTTAAAGCGGGTGACAGAATTCACATAACCGCACCACGTGGTGTGCTTGTAAACTTTATGAAAAAACTCAAAATTTATAAGCATCGCACAAAGGATATTATGATTATCGGTGGCGGTAAGATGGGCTATTACCTTGCTCGTCAGCTTTGCAGTACCGGTGGATACAATGTAAAAATCATTGAAAATGATATGGACCGTTGCGAAAAGCTTTGCGAGTTGCTTCCTGAAGCAAATATTGTTCACGGTGACGGCACAGACCGTGCAGTATTACTTGAACAAGGACTTGACGGTCAAGATGCATTTGTTGCCCTTACAACAATTGATGAAGAGAATATTATCTCTGCAATGTATGCTTCATCTTTAGGCATCAGCAAAACTGTTGCAAAGGTTAACCGTGTGTCATATGAAGTACTTGAAAGCATTGGTATGGACAGTGCTTTTTCATCAAAATCAATTGCCGCTAACAGAATTATCGCATATGTGCGTGCTCTTGAAAATTCAGGCGAAGAGTCAAGTGTTCAGACTCTTTATAAACTGGTTGGCGGTCAAGTTGAAGCACTTGAATTCAAAATTAACACAGATTTCTGGGGCATTGGTGTTCCTCTTAAAGATTTAAAAATAAAAAGTGAATCACTTATCGCCTGCATAATTAGAAATCATAAGGTGATTTTCCCCGGTGGTAATGACAGCATTGAATTGGGTGACAGTATTGTTGTTGTTACAAAACGTGACCATATAAGCAGTATTAACGAAATTTTTGAGTAAGGCGAAAATAAATGAATTATAAAATGGTATTAAAAACCGTAGGCAGACTTTTATGGGCAGAAGCCGCATTTCTCTGTTTACCTTTATTTGTTTCTTTCTATTACAAAGAAAATCTTTTTCATATTTATCTGATAGTAATGGGAATTTTGCTTGGTGCGGGGGCAATTATGAATTTACCCAAACCGCAAAAGCGCACTATCTATGCACGTGAAGGCTTTGCTATTGTATCTCTTTCTTGGATTTTACTTTCATTTTTCGGTGCATTACCCTTTGTTTTTTCAGGTGAAATCCCTTCTTTGACAGATGCTCTTTTTGAAACCGTTTCGGGATTCACCACTACCGGCTCATCAATTCTCACTAATATTGAAGCCTTACCAAAGAGTTTACTTTTTTGGAGAGCATTCACTCATTGGATTGGCGGTATGGGAATTATCGTATTTGTGCTCGCATTCTTGCCGCAAAAGGATATGCAATCAATGCACATAATGCGTGCTGAAGTTCCCGGACCGAGCGTAGGAAAACTTGTGTCAAAAACAATGGTAACGGCACGCATTCTCTATATTATATATACAGTTTTGACTTTGCTTGAAACTGCTCTCTTGTTGCTTTCTGATATGCCACTCTTTGATAGCATAACAACCTCTTTTGCAACTGCGGGTACTGGTGGTTTTTCAGTAAAAAATGCAAGTATTGCTGCATATGATAACTTAGGTGCAGAAATTATTATTTCTGTATTCATGCTTTTATTCGGTGTTAATTTCAATTTGTTCTACTTAATGATTATAAAGCAATTTGGAAGAGTTTTTAAAAGTGAAGAATTGTGGGTATATTTGGGTATTGTTGCCGTGAGTATTGGTATTATTACCATTGATATTTTCCCACTCGTTGACTCATTCGGCGATGCTCTTCGTCAATCAGGATTCCAAGTTGCATCAATCATTACTACCACAGGATTCGTTACCGCCAACTTCGATACATGGCCAACACTTTCAAAGTTTGTAATTATTATTCTTATGTTTGTAGGCGCTTGTGCAGGTTCCACCGGTGGCGGACTTAAAGTTGGCAGAATAATAATTCTTATAAAATCTGCAATCCGTGAATTACAAAGAGCCATTAACCCAAGAAGAGTCAAGGCTATTCGTCTTGATGGTCAGGTTATAGAAAAAAACACCTCCAATGCTGCTTGTGTTTACTTTTTGATTTATATGTTCCTGATAGGATTTTCCATTTTCATTGTTTCTTTTAACGGATATGATATTACAACAACCGTTACATCCGTTCTTACCTGCATCAACAATGTTGGTCCCGGTCTTTCAGCAGTTGGTCCTGTTGAAAACTTCTCTGATTTTTCAGTCGTTTCAAAGTTTATTTTGATGGCAGATATGCTCATAGGCCGTCTTGAAATATTCCCAATGATTATTTTATTCTTACCCTCAACATGGAAGAAGAGTGCTTAAATGTTACCAAAAAGAGTTTATGCAAAAGTCAATCTTGACAACATACAAAAAAATATCGAAAACCTTAAAGCAAGACTTCCCGAATATACCGAAATTATGGGTATTATAAAAGCAAATGCTTATGGTCATGGCTCAATTACCGTTGCAAAATTTCTTGAAGAAATCGGAATTTCCCGTTTTGGTGTTGCTACTGTTGATGAAGCACTTGAATTAAAATACAATGGTATTTGTGGCTCAATTCTTGTGCTCGGCGAACTTTTCAAAGAAAATGCTTTGCGTGCAATTGCAAATGGTGTTGAATGTACTGTTGCCAACTTTGAAACTGCTAAAAACCTTTCAAATGTTGCTGTAAGCAGTGGTAAAACCGCTAAAATACATATTAAAATTGACACCGGTATGGGTAGAATTGGTTTTCAGGTCAACGATGAAAGTTTTGAAGAAATTAAGCAAATTTTCGAACTGCCCGGTATTGAGGTTGTGGCTATGTTCACACATTTTGCCCGTGCTGATTATGCTGATAAAACCTCTGCAAAGACACAAAAAAACACATTTCTTCAGTTTACAGATAATTTGATTGCCGAGGGCTGCACATTCAAACGTCATATGTACAACAGTGCTGCATCTATGGAATTGGGTGAATATTCAGGCGAAATTGTCCGTTGCGGAATTATGATGTACGGACTTTACCCCTCTGACGAAATGAATAAGGATTTTGGTCTTTTACCCGCTATGGAATTAAAAAGCAGTATTTCATTTATAAAGGAAGTTGATGAAGGCTTCTCTGTCAGTTACGGCTCAACCTTTGTAACAAGTGGTAAAACGAAAATAGCCACCATACCCGTGGGTTATGCCGACGGCTATCCAAGATATTTATCAAATAAGGGTGAGGTGCTTGTAAAGGGTAAACGTTGCAAAATTTTGGGAAGAATCTGTATGGACCAATTTATGATTGACGTAACCGCAGTGCCCGACGCAAAAGTAGGCGACGAAGTAACAC
This sequence comes from Candidatus Fimenecus sp., assembly GCA_045594885.1. GTDB lineage: Bacteria > Bacillota > Clostridia > Oscillospirales > Acutalibacteraceae > Fimenecus. Next base: position 4,118 of record JAZNZJ010000008.1, read on the forward strand.
TTATAGGTGTTGACGGGAACGAGGTTATCACTGTTGAAGATTTATCCGACCCCGAATATCGCTTCAATTATGAATTCTGTTGTCTTATAAACAAACGTGTGCCTAGAATATATGTGAAAAATAATAAGATTATATAAAAACTGCGATGAGCAAAACAACTCATCGCAGTTTTTTCACTTTACTTTTTTTATTTTTTTTACATCTGCTACAATAATCAATTTCATATCTGCCGTCAAAGGCATTTCAGGATTAACCTCAATTGTCACCTCATTATTCTTTTTGATTGCTACAACATTCATCGAATATTTCTTTCTTAAATTCAAATCAATCAAATTCTTACCGACCCAATCAGGCTTTACATCATATTCAATCATCGAAATATTTTCTGACAAATCAATAATATCTACAAAGCCGGAACTCAAAAGATTCTTGGCGAGTCTTATTGCCGACTCCTGTTCAGGAATAACAACCTTGTCTGCTCCCACACGACTAAGAATTTTTTGATGCATTTCGTTAGCACATTTTACAATTACCGTCGGCACACCCGCTTCTTTACAAAGAGTTGTGGCCATAACGCTTGCTTCAAGTCTTGAAGCCATAGCAATAATTACAACATCCATATTAGATATACCAAGTTGTTCGATAACATCAGCATCTGTTACATCAGCACATTTGCATATTGGTAATTCATGCACCATATCATCAACAATACTTTCATCAGTATCAACAGCCAAAACCTCAGCACCATTTGCAACAAGTTCTTTTGCTACTGAAGAACCATATCTACCTAAACCAAAAACTGCGTAATTTTTATTTATAGCCATAGCGAAAACTCCTTTATAAAACAACTCTGCCAACCTTAACCCACATTTATATCCTCTGTGGGATTCTTTATTATATTGGGACTTTCTTTTTTAATTTTAAATGCAATTGCCAACGAAATTGGACCGACTCTGCCCAGATACATTGTAGTAATAATTATCAACTTGCCCCAAAAATTGAGCATCGGTGTAAGGTTTCTTGTCAAACCCACCGTTGCCGTTGCACTAACAGTTTCATAAATAATATCAAGTGCTGACGCATCAGTAACCGCCGAAAGCAAAACAGTTGATGCAAACATTATGATGAATGACATACAGATTACTGCAGTCGCCTTATTTACTGCATAGGATGGTATAGTTCTGTTAAACAATGAAACATCTCTTTTGTTTCGTATGGTGCAAACTGCAGAAACTACAATAACTGCAAAGGTAACGGTTTTAACACCACCAGCCGTGCCCACAGGAGAACCACCTATGAACATAAGCAATAATGAAACTATTGAAGTAGCATTAGTCAAATTTTGCTGTGGTATTGTTGCAAATCCTGCTGTTCTCGTTGTTACTGATTGAAAAAACGATGCCTGAATTTTTTGGAATAAAGAATAATCTTTCATCGTTGATGGGTTGTTATATTCAAATATAAAAATTGCAACAGCACCTGCAAAAATTAATATTCCGGTTGCCCAAATCACAATTTTGCTATGCAAGGTCAATTTTTTAAAGATTCTTAAATTAATTTTTTTTGTGTTTTTTAAAACTCTCGCAAAATCCCACCACACAACAAATCCAATACCACCAAGGATAATCAATATACAAGTAACTGCATTTACAATAGGATTCATTACATAATCACAAAGACTATTTTCAGAAATTATATCAATACCCGCATTACAGAAAGCCGAAATTGATGTAAAAACTGAAATCCATATTCCTTTTAAGCCAAATTGTGGAACAAAAACTGTCATATATAACAACGCACCAAAGCCTTCCACAATAAAAGTGCCCACTATTACCTTTTTTACAAATTTTACAAGACCTGACAATGTGTTAAGATTGAACGCATCTTGAATGAGAATTCTATCGCCCAAGCCCATTTTTTTATTCAATGCAATCATTATTCCCGACGCAATTGTAATTACACCCAATCCGCCAATCTGAATCAATATAAGTATTACAACTTGACCAAATAGACTCCACGTTGTAACAGTGGGTACGGTTACAAGACCCGTAACGCAGGTTGAAGTTGTAGCGGTAAATAGTGCGTCTATGTATGAAATTGCCTTGCCATCAGCAGAACTTATCGGTAAAGCAAGTAATATACTTCCAACAAGTATGGTTATAAGAAAACTGAGCATTATAACCTGTACTGTCGAGAGAGCAAAACGCTTTTTCTTCATATTCACACCTCTTGTCTATATACCTATTTCAGTACATCAAAAAACAAAGCGGAGACATTCCCCGCCCCTACAAATATTTTACATTTGAAATATCCCATATGTAAGACCTGACATAATAAAGCCTGCTATAAGCACACCGAGAGCGATTATTGGTAATGCACGCTTAAAACGAATATCTAAAAGTGCCGCCATTAAAGCACCCGTCCAACCGCCCGTACCGGGAAGTGGAATTGCAACAAAAAGAAGAAGTCCCCATGATTTGTAGCGAAGAATTTTTTCTTTATTTCTATCAGTCTTTGCCTCAAGCTTAACAATGATTTTTTCAAAGAATTTGAAGCGACGTAAAAAGTCAAAAATCTTTCTGATAAAAAGAATAATGAATGGAATTGGCAACATATTGCCAAGGTAACAAATCAAAAATGCCTTGATAAAAGGAATTTCCATAAGACGAGCAGCAATCATACCGCCACGGCACTCAAGCACGGGGCAAAGTGAAATAACAAAAGCCACCAATTCTTCAGGAATTTTATCCTGCAAAAAGGTCATTATTGCGTCAACTAATTGTTCAACCATTTGTCGCTACTCCTGTTCTTATAAGATATTCGTTTGCTTTTTGAAGCAAGAATTTATCATTGGGGAATTTGAGAGAGCTCATAGCCTTATCATATTTAAGCCAGAGATACTCTTCAATTTCTTCTTGCTGAATTTTTGTGGTAGTATCATCAGTTGTTGCAAGAAAAATAACAACCTTCTTTTCAATGCGGTTATGAATTGAATACTCGGATTTGTATCTGAAATCGGGCAAAAATTTAATTCTTATACCCGCCTCTTCAAGCACCTCACGGTAAGCAGTATCCTTTTCAGTTTCGCCACGTTCAATATGACCTTTGGGAAAGCCCCAGTTTGCACTGCGTCTGTTTTTAATTAAAAGATAACGCACCTCATCATTTATTATGCGGTAAACAATTGCACCACAAGAAAATTCATAAAGGCACGACAGTTCATAGGTGCCCTTTTTCTCTGCAAAAGCAATTGCGTCTTCAATGTCGTGTACAATATATCTTTTGCTTTTTGGAGCAACAACAAGATATATTCCGCCCATATTATTTCTTTTGACTACGGCAATAACACGTCCCTCAAAAACACGGACTCTGTGTGTTACGCCCATTACATAAGCACCCTTGACAGGTGAGCGGGGCTCAAGCCCACTCTCAACAACACCGAAATTTAATTCGTATGACATATTTTTTTCACTGTCCACGGAGTGCATCGGGTCAGTTATTCTGACTCTTACATATTTTCCTAACATATGTTTCTACTCCCGAAAACTTCAATTCATTTTATGAATTGGACTTACACTGAGTACAATTATACATACTTTTTTTATTCCTTGCAAGTATTTATAATATTTATTATAAAAAAAGTATAATATCCGCTTAAAAATTCAAAAAAATCATTGTGCTTTATTGCTGTTTGTTGTAAAATAAAAGCGGTATATATTTTCTTACAAAGGAGTGTACAGTCTTGGCTGATAACCTTTTTAATTCTTCAAATGACGATTTTGAAGACATTTACAGCAATTCTTCAAAAGAAGATGAATTTGAAGATATTTATAGCAATTCAAACGAATATCCAAATTATGAAAGTCAAACTGAACAACCATTCAGTGAAGATTTTTCAGTAAAATATAATAGTGCAATACAAAATCGTCGCCGTCAAGAAATTGAATATGGCGATATAAATGATGTTTATGGTGATATAGCATCTGAAAATGAAAAGCCCAAAAAGAAGAAAAAACACCCAATTAGAAATACTTTCATTGTGCTTTTCTGCCTTATTCTTATAGGTGTTTCCTGCGTTGGATTTTACGGTTACCAAACAGTTGATAAACTTTTGTCTTCTTTCAATACTGACGAGCCACTTGAAGAAAACAAATACATTTCTTCATCAGAACTTTATAGTGATGCTGACCAAGTGAATGTATTACTCATTGGTGTTGATGCCCGTGAAGGCGAAACCGTATCACGTTCTGATACAATGATGTTAGTTACTCTTGACACCAAAAACGGTCAAATTAAACTTACATCTTTTCTTCGTGACTCCTATGTTGAAATCGCAGGTAGAGGCAAAAAAGAAAAATTGAATGCCGCTTATTTCCGTGGCGGAATACAAATGCTTGTTGATACTCTTGAGTTAAACTTCAAAATTGATATTCCATATTATGTTCTTGTTGACTTTGAGATTTTCACTACTATTGTTGATGAGTTGGGTGGAATCAATGTTGATGTCACCGAAAAAGAAAGCCATTACACATATAATTCGGGTAAAATCGAAGTTCCTGTTCGCATTGAAGCGGGTGAAGATGTTCTTCTCAATGGTGAAGAGGCTTTGTGGTACAGCAGAATCCGTTATCTTGACTCCGACTTTATGAGAACACAACGTCAACGCAAGGTTATTACAGCAATCGTTGAAAAGGCTCTTACAAAGAGTGTTCCCGAGCTCATAAGTCTTGCTGAAGCGGTTATTCCTCTTGTAAAGACAAATCTTACATCTGATGAGATTATGAATATCGGTTTTGATGCATTGAAAAATCAAGCATATTCTTACCCGATTATTCAGCACCAAATCCCCGCTGACGGCACATGGACAAGCCGTAACATTTCGGGTGTGGGTTCATCGCTTGTAATGGACTTTGACAAAAATATTCAAATGCTCAAAGAGTTCTTATCTGAAAAACAAACAGTTGAAACTGAACCTACTTCAACTACAGAATAAAGCACATTGGAGGGTACATTTATGAAAAAGGCAAAAATGTCACTTGTGTCAGAATTTACAAATGCTAAAATAGATGAAAGGATTTTCGGCTCATTTATTGAGCATCTTGGTCGTGCTGTTTACGGCGGTATTTTTGAGCCCGACCACCCAACTGCTGACGAAGACGGCTTTCGTAAGGATGTTATTGAAAAAGTAAAAAAACTCAATGTGCCGATTGTTCGTTACCCCGGCGGAAACTTTGTTTCAGGATATAATTGGGAAGACGGTGTTGGCCCCGTAGAACTTCGTCCTAAAAAACTCGAATTGGCATGGGGTGTAACTGAGCCAAACCTTTTCGGTACAAATGAATTTGTTAAATGGTGTAAAAAGGCAAATACATCTCCTATGATGGCAGTAAATCTTGGTCTTCGTGGTCCTGAAGAGGCAAGAAATCTTGTTGAATACTGCAACCACAAGGGTGGCAGTTATTGGAGTGACCTTCGTCGTTCACACGGTTATGAAGACCCTCACAATATAAAACTTTGGTGCTTGGGCAACGAAATGGACGGTGACTGGCAGATAGGTCACAAAACTGCAGTTGAATATGGCAGAACAGCGGCAGAAGCAGCCAAGGTTATGAAATGGACTGACAACTCAATTGAAACCGTTCTCTGCGGAAGTGCGTCACGTGATATGGCAACCTTTGGTGAATGGGAAGCAACTACTCTTGACCTTGCTTATGACAAGGTTGACTATCTCTCACTTCACATTTATTTTGACAACCGTTCAAATGATACACCCTCTTTCCTTGCAAAGAATATGAAAATGGATGAATTTATCCGTTCAGTAATCTGCATATGCGACTACATAAAAGCAAAGAAACGTTCAAGACATACAGTAAACCTTTCTTTTGATGAGTGGAACGTATGGTACCACTCAAATGGTGCTCACGTTGAAAAATGGAGTACAGCCCCCCATCAGCTTGAAGATATTTACAACTTTGAAGACGCACTTCTCGTTGGTCTTATGCTTATGACTCTTTTAAAGTATGCCGACAGAGTAAAAATCGCTTGTCTTGCACAGCTTGTAAACGTTATTGCACCAATTATGACAGAAAATGGTGGTGCTTGTTGGGAACAGACAATCTTCTATCCGTTTATGCACCTTTCTAACTATGGTCGTGGTTATACTCTTGATTCAAGGGTTATTTCACCCAAACACGATACAAAGGAATTTACAGATGTTCCCGATATTGAAGCACTTGCTACAATGAGTGAAGACAAAGAGAGCCTAACAATTTTTGCCGTTAACAGAAATATGGACGAAGATGTGCTCTTTGATATTTCTCTTCTTGATTTTGAAAACTTCGAAGTGCTTGAACATATTGAAATGAGTGGCTATGATATAAAGGCAGAAAACAGCGCAATAGCAACTCCCGTTAAACCTTTCAATGCAGAGAAGCCCGTTCTTGATAACAAAACTCTAACGGTTAATCTAAAGCCTCTCTCTTGGAATGTAATTAGACTTGCAAAAAAGAAATAATTGTAGTAAAATAAATGCAATATGTTATTGCTATTAAAGAAAGAGTGATTTTATGGCAGCAAAATGCCCAGAATGTGGTTGCGAACTTAAAATTTGGAATATAAAGGCTGAATGTCCTAATTGCGGAGTAAATATTCCCAACCATCAATGGCAGGAAAGACTTGAAAGTGATGCAAATACTGCGGAACGTGCTTTTGCACAGTTTCACTATAAACTTGCAAACTTCAAAAGTGCAGTAGTTGGCTCAAAGCTTCGCATTGTCCGTCTTGTTCTTACATTTGCACCTCTTATAGCATTGGTGCTTCCTCTTTATAATTTTAAACTTACACTTCCATTCTACAGCGGTGAAAAAACAATTTCGTTCTTAACATTTGTTCTTGATTATCTTCTTGAAACTGACATCGGTAGTGTTTTGAAGCTTGTGGGCGGTGAAGTGGTCGGTAATGCGGCACTTATGGTTGTTATTGCTTGTGTGCTTTTGTTGTTAGCTGTTGTTTGCGGTGTACTTAACTTTTTTGTACTTCTTATCGCAGGCATTAAGCTTAAATATGTTTTCAACGTTGTACTTAACGCAATCAGCACAGTTTGTTGGGCAATTGCAGCAATCTTCTTTGTACAATTCTCAAGCATCTGCACTACACTTGGCGGGGGCATTGTTACAGAATGCAGTATTGGAATCGGGTTCCTTATCGGTGTTGCTCTTTTCCTTGTAAACCTCACACTCAACATTGTTGTTGGTAAAGGTCTTAGAAAACAACTTAACGAACAGCCATCAATGGAAGAATTCATTGAAAATGAAATTGCTGAGCTTCGTCAACCTAAATAAAATCACATATTAAAAGTATTCTCCCTCATACAATTGTGTGGGGGAGATTTTTATGCATATTTCTGTTATTCCATTCAAAAAACTACTCGGAATTACTTGCATTTTTTTAGGTATTGTTATACTCATTTTTACTTTTATCGGTTACAACACTGCGGTTTCTACAAATACAAAGAAATTGCCCATATACTCCGTCGAAACTGATAAAAAACAAATCGCCATTACTTTTGATGCCGCTTGGACTAATCAGGATACCGATGAGTTGATAGCGATACTTGAAAAGCATAATGCAAAAGCAACATTTTTCATTGTTGGCGATTGGGCAGAAAAGTTTCCTGAAAGTGTAAAGGCATTTTACGACGCAGGACACACAATTGCAAATCATTCGGACACACACAAAGCATTCTCAAAATGCTCACGGGAAGAAATAAATGAAGAAATTGTAAATTGCAACCAGAAGCTTGAAAAAATCACGGGCGAGAAAGTAAATCTCATTCGTGCCCCCTCCGGTGACTATACCAATCAAAGTCTTGAGGTTACAGAAAGTCTGGGAATGTATATGATTCAATGGGATAATGACAGTCTTGATTACACGGGCATTGAGGTTGATGAGATTGTAAAAAGGGTTGTGTCACGGGCAAAAAACGGTTCTATTGTGCTTTTCCATAACGGAGTTGACACCACCGCAGAAGCACTTGACAAAGTGCTCACTGAGCTTTCAAAGCAAGGCTATGCTTTTGTTTCTGTGGATAATCTGATTTATAAAGAAATTTTTCATCTTGACCATACAGGGCGGCAATATAAAAACGAAGAATAAAAAAGCTACAAGTGCACTTGCTGTTTTTGAGAGAATGATTGCATTTTGTTTTCTTTTAGTGTAGAATTATTTATACTGTTTATTGTTATCACAAAGATGATTTAATCAGTCTTTTCACAATAAATGCTATACCTTTTAAAAGGAAGAAAAAAACTATGAAGTCTAAAAAAATTATAGTAAATATAGCATTGGCAGGAATGTTTTTGGCACTTGCATATATTATGCCCTTTCTTACGGGGCAAATACGTGAAATCGGCAAGATGCTCTGTCCAATGCACATTCCCGTGCTTCTTTGCGGATTTGTCTGTGGTGCACCTTATGGTCTTATAATTGGTGCGATTGCTCCAATTCTTCGTTCACTTACACTTGGTATGCCGGTGCTTTTTCCCAGTGCAACTGCAATGGCATTTGAACTTGCTGTTTATGGACTTGTAGCAGGATTTCTCTATAAAGCATTACCAAAAAATAAAATCAATATATATGTTTCACTTGTCGGTGCAATGGCAGTCGGTCGCATTGTCTGGGGAATTGTAATGTTCTGTATAATGGGATTTGACCTCACAAAATTCGGTCTCGCAACGTTCTGGGCAGGTGCGGTTGCAAATGCAATTCCCGGAATCATAATACAGATTATACTTATTCCAATCATTATAATGCTTTTAGAAAAAGCAAAGCTTATTGCAAACAATAATTAATCAAAGCAAAAAGAGAGGACATTGTTTTTCAATATCCTCTCTTTTTATAATTATTTAACAATCGATACGGTATTAGAGATTGTTTTTTCAAGAGCCTCTCTGCCATATTCATCAACTTGAGCTTTGTTCTTTTCGCCGTGAGTGAGACACCCTGCCCCACCAATACAACCGCCTACACAAGCCATACCTTCAATGAAGTTTGCATCAAGTACATTTTTACTCTTTTTAAGAAGTGCCACCTTACAAGCCTCTATTCCGTCACAAACCGCAGGTTTCATTGTAAAATCAATTTTCTGCTCATTAAGTGCTTGAGTTACTGCATCTGAAAGTCCACCTGAACGGGCAAAAATTCTACCAAAATATGAAGCATTTTCAAGTACGTCTTCAGGGAGAGTTGTAATATCAATATCTTTACTGTCAAAAAGTGCTTGAAGCTCCTCAAAAGTCAATACACTATCAATATAAGGCTTAACAGAGTCGAGTTGTGCTTCTGCTTTTTTAGCGGTGCAAGGTCCTATAAAAATAACCTTTGCGTTTTCGCTTGTTTCCTTTATGTATTTCGCAATCATCGCCATAGGTGACAAATTATGTGAAACATATGGCAATAAAGCAGGGAATGATGATTTTATATACTGCACAAATGCGGGGCAACACGAACTTGTAAGAAAGCCCTTTTCACTTAATTCCTTTGACTCAGCCATTGCAACCATATCAGCACCGAGAGCCGCTTCAACAACAGTATAAAAACCAAGTTTTTTAAGTCCGGTAACTACCTGACCAAGTTTTGCATATGTAAACTGACTTGAAATGGACGGAGCAACAACTGCATAAACCTTGTATTGTTCATTATTCTGACTATTTTTAAGAATATCAATAACATTGAGAATATATGATTTATCGCTAATTGCACCAAAGGGGCATTGATATACACAAGCACCGCACTGAATACATTTATTATTATCAATCGCCGCCGCATTATCTTCATTAATTTTAATTGCTTTGACTTTACAAGCAATCTGACACGGACGTTTGCGATTTACAATAGCAGAAAAAGGACAAACCTTTGCACACTGACCACATTCAACACATTTTGATTTATCAATATGTGCCACATGGTTATGGTCAAAAGAAATTGCTCCACGTTTACAAACATCTTCACATCTGTGAGCAAGACAGCCACGGCAGGAATCTGTTACTTCATATCCCGCTGCAGGACATTCATCACAGGCAATATCAATAACCTCTATTACATTTGGGTTTTCCCTGTCACCGCCCATAGCAAGTTTAACACGTTGCGAGAGAATTGCACGTTCTTTATAAACACAACATCTCATTGTTGGCTCTTTGCCGGGGGAAATTGTCTTTGGAATATTCCAAAGATTTTCAATAAGACTATCATTCCAACTATGCTTTGCAACCTCACGCAAAACTTCATATTTAAGGTACTGTACTTTAGTATCAAATTTTTTCACACTGTTTTCTCCTTAGAAATAACTTACTTTAATCCTTTTGCCCATTTTTTTGAGAGACTTTGAAAGTTCCTCAACAAGATTCATTTTAATATTGAAATTTATAGGCAGGTCGGGATTCTGATGAGCAGGGTTAATTGCACGACCAACATAGAAATTAATGTCAGTAGCTTCTTCAAACAACAAACGGCAGATAAGCGATGCACCGTCTTTTTTGAAACTCCAATGCTCATAATGCTTGTTTTCGCCAAGGTAGTCCTCAGCATACTCAACGACTTTATTGACAGTGATAACACCTTCTGTGACCAGGTCAACACCTTCTAATTCTGCAATGGGAGGAACATCGCTCTGCTCAAAATTAAGCGATGGTTTGAGAGGTTTTCTCAAAAACTTTGCGGCAATCCCAGAGGTTGTCCCGCCGCAAATGATGTGTTTACCTTCTTTTGAGAAGAAAAGTGACATCATTCTATCAGCATCATCACGATTTGACGGAGGCCCGAAGAGCATATTCATCGGAACTCGTTTTCTGATACGAACTACACAAGCAGTTGCATCGTCACCAGGCTTATGACCATAAAGCTTATCACACTCATCAACAAGCATTGTAGAAAGGGTTTTGGCCGTATAGCCCGCAGGTACAAGAGTTTCAATAAAATCAATAATATCTTCTCTTTTCCAACCGAAATTATATGACATACCAATTCCGGCATGAGGACAACCATCACTCATAGCAACGAAAATATCGTTTTCTTGTAATTTGATAACTGATTTGAATATCTTTTTACCACCAATATTCATTTCAGTTTTTGGGTAATCCCAATTTTGTTCATCACGGATAATAATTGCGTGAGGATTATCATATTGAATAAGCTCAGCAGTGTGATTATTTTTAAGATGAACAATTGTAAATGTTGAATATGCAACACCTCTGACTGAACAAACAGGTAAAGTTGCCGCAATGGTTTCAACACATTCTTCAAGGGACAAGCCTTCAGCAAGCATTGTTGAAATAATTTTTGATGTAAGCGTAGAAAGAATACTTGCTTTTACACCGCTGCCGAGTCCGTCCGACAACACAATAACTGTTGAATCGTCACTTGGCTCAACTATATCAACGTGGTCACCACAAAGCTCTTCACCGTGATGATTTATACTTTTATATCCGATATCAGCACACAAATCATTCATTGGTAATTGACTCCTTAAGCTTTGCAAGAGCTATTTTTGTTTCAGCTGCTGTTTCACCAAGAAGTGATGCAATTTCTTGAACAATTCTCATTTGCTTATCTACAACCTTGTCAGCAACCTCAATAGTCTGACGACTGATATCCTCTTTCTTTTCACGCTCTTTTTCTTCATCAGTAACATCACGCATAATGCTGATTAAAAGATGTGAATCTTTATCGTGAACAATAGTCTGCTCAACATAGCGCTTATACTCAGCAAGATAAACACGCTCATCACGGACATCTTTACCTGATGATATTACCTGCATAAATGCGGTTGGGTCAAGAATTCTGATAACCTGGTCGCCAAGAATATCGGAAGCTGAACGAATATTCATAATCCTTCTTGCTGAATCATTGATTTGCTGAACTTCAAGTTGTTCATTAAGAACAATAAGTCCGTTTGGTGAATTGTTAACAATAGTGTCAGAAAAGCTTTCCGCTTTATCCTTAAGGAATGGAAGACACATTGAAATTTCAGCCTTACCCTGAATAATTGCGATAGCCTTTTCACGACAAGTGTTATATCCACAAGAACCGCAGTTAAGTTCCTGTGATGGCTTGAATTTGCCCATCTGACGAAGAATGTTGTTTATTTCAATTTCAGATGGTTTTGTGTTTCTCTGTTCAATATAGGAAAAGGTCTTTTTAAGCTCGATAGTTTTTGGTTGAGCCACATCGAAGTCCTTTTCACCTGCGTAATTTGCAACTTCAATGTAGTCCTTGATATTTGAGGTATGATGATATTTTTCAATAACAGGACCACCGACACAGCTACCTACACAAGCAGACATTTCTATAAAGCACTTATGTATTTTACCTTTTTCAAGGTCTTTTAAGACCTGAATACAGTTTTCGACACCATCAATAGCAACATAAGTGTAGCCCTTAACATCACTCATTGTTTTAAGTATGCCACCTGTTGTAGGGAAGAAACGAGCACGACTGTAATCGTTGTTATCCTGAGTGTTTTCAATTTCAATATTATCTTCTTTAAGCCACTCTGAAAGCTCTTCAAAGGTTAAAACAGCATCGACAATACCGTCATAATACTGGGCTTCATCCTTTTTAGCAACACAAGGACCTACAAAGACAGTCTTAGCATTTGGGATTCTCTTTTTGATATCTTGACAGTGAGCCTGCATTGGTGACATAACATCCGCAAGATATTCTAATGCTGACGGATAATGTTTCTGAATAAGCAAGTTGATTGAATGACAACAGGAGGAAATAATCACATCTCGGTCTTCTTCCTCTAACATTCTCTCATATTCGTTTTTTACGATTGTTGCACCGATTGCAGTTTCCTCAACATCATAAAATCCAAGCTTTTTAAGTGCTGTACGCATTGAGTTAATACCAGCACCATCATAGTTCGCAATAAATGACGGTGCAATACTTACAACAACAGGTTCACCACTCTGTAGGAATACTTTTACCTTTTCCACTTCGTTAACGATTTCCTTTGCATCCTGTGGACAAACAACAAAGCACTGACCGCATAAAATACATTCGTTACCGATAATATGCGCCTGATTGCCTGAAAAACGAATTGCTTTTACAGGACAGTGGCGGATACATTTATAGCAGTTTTTACAGTTTGATTTTTTAAGTGTCAAACAATTAGCCATTTACTGCTACTCCCTTTCATTTAAAATTTGCTTAGGACATTTTCCTGAAAAAATTCTTTAAAGTTCTCTTTTGTAATGCCTGTATGAATATCATCATCTATCTGAATAGTTACACCTACACGATTACACTTGCCGATACAGAAACTACCGGCAAGTGTGATTTCGTCTTCTAAATGATTTTGTTCAACGGCTTTCTGAAGAAGCTCAACTATTTCAGGAGAGCCCTTCACGTGACAAGAACTGCCAACACAAACCTGAATAATCATAATTTATTTTACCTTTGCTAATACTTCTTTGTTAAAGAATTCGTCAACTGTGTCAGGTGTTACTGAATGGAAAGTATCATCTACTGTAACACAAACACCTTGCTGACATTTACCCATACAGAATGTGCCACCCAACTCAACCTTATCACCAAGCTTGTTTTCGCTGATAAGATACTGAAGTTGTTCTACTACTTGACGTGAGCCCTTAATATGACATGAACTACCAATACATACTGTAATTTTCATCTTTAATTCTCCCCATTCGCAATCTATGACATTCGCATTTAAAAGAAGAAGTTTTCTTGCTTTTTCACTATTTTTGTAAATCGTTTTTCAGCTTTTAAACACAAAATTTAATGCTAAAATAGATTTGATTTTAACACTCCTATTATAAACTCACAGTTGAATTTTGTCAATTTATAACTGTTACATTTGGGAACATCTTTATTATTTTCGCATTTCTAAAATAGTGTTAAAATCTTCCAATTCAACACCTGACATATACAGTATAAAAATTAGTATTAAATTTACATATTTTTAGTGATTTTTACTTGAAATTTTATGCAAATTATTGTACAATGTATAACACACTAAACCATAGGGGGACACTTTTATGCCAACCACAAGTATTTCAAAAATCAAAACTAAAAGCAACAATTTGCATCTTCGTGTTGCAAGAGGTCACTTTGCAACAAACAGTTCGCACAGTAATTATTATATAGATGTTGCCGCACAAAAGTCCCGTATTTCTGAAGCTAAAGCAATCGCTCACGAACTTTGCCGAAACAACAAATACAGCAGTTCAATTGTTGATACTGTTCTTTGTCTTGACGGTATGGAAGTTGTGGGAACTTGTCTTGCTGACGAACTTACAAAAAACGACTTTGTAAATATTAATGCTCACCAGACCATTTACGTTGTTACACCTGAAATTGTTAATGGTTCACAGATTATCTTCCGTGATAATATTGTTCCTATGATTAAGGGTAAACACGTTCTTATTACTGCCGTTTCTGTGGCTTCAGGTAATACAGCACGTTCAGCAATTGAAGCAATCAAGTATTACGGCGGTGAGGTTGTTGGTATTGCGTCAATTTTTGCCACAGGCAACAGATGTGATGGCTATGACGTAAATTCAGTTTTTAACCCCAAGGATTTGCCCGACTATTTCAGTGGTCCGGCTCACGAATGTCCGCTCTGTAAAGAGGGCAAAAAGATTGATGCATTGATTAACTGTCACGGTTTTTCTAAACTTTAATAAAACAAATGCGGGCGGTTTTTTAATCGCCCTACTTTTTTTGAGGATATAATTATGACTTTGATTTTTTGTATTGATAATAATTTGGGCTTGATGTTCAATAAAAGACGTCAATCACGTGACTCTGCGGTGATTGATGATATAAAAAATAATTATGATAAAATCTATATCAGTGCATATTCAGAAAAATTATTCAGTGAATCAGGTATTGAATATGAGGTCTGTGGGGATTTTTTCACTTGCGGTGAAAATGCAATTTGCTTTGTTGAAGATAAGTATTCACCCGAATTGCTCACGATAGCAGATGAAGTAATTCTCTACCATTGGGGCAGAAACTATCCCGCAGATGTTAGTTTTGATATTGCACTTTTGAGTACGGATTTCACACTCGCAGAGACTTCTGTATTCAAGGGCACTTCTCATAATGAAATCAAGAAAGAGGTGTATAAAAAATGAAAAATACAAAGTTTATTTCACTTTTACTGGCTCTTGTTCTTATTCTTGCAGTTTTCTGTGGATGTGATATTAACAGTTCTGACATTTTTGACGAACCGGGCACAAGCTCGGCAGATACGGCACTTTCAGCAGATGACCTAAATGAAATTCCCGAATTTTCGGGCATAGCCTATGTTGCAGTCAATGATAACCAACCCTATTTCACCGAGGACGATTACACAACAGATTCTTACGAATATTACAGTCCCCTCGATAAGCTGGGACGTTGCGGAGTGGTTATGGCTTGTATTGGTGAGGATATTATGCCCACGGGTGAGCGTGGTGAAATCGGTCAGGTTAAGCCTACGGGCTGGGTAACTGCGAAATATGATTTTGTTGACGGCAAATATCTTTATAACCGTTGCCACCTAATCGGTTGGCAGTTAACGGGCGAAAATGCAAATGAGCAAAATCTTATTACAGGCACTCGCTATATGAATGTTGATGGTATGCTCCCCTTTGAAAATATGGTTGATGACTATATTGAAGAAACGGGAAACCACGTGCTTTACCGTGTAACACCAATTTTTAAAGATAACGAATTGGTAGCACGTGGGGTAACAATAGAGGCTTATTCTGTTGAGGATAAGGGCGATGGAATCTGTTTTAATGTGTATTGCTATAACAATCAACCCGGTGTCGAGATTGACTATGCAACGGGCAAAAGTTGGTTGAGTGAAGAAGATAGCACATCTGCAAATAATGGTGAAATATCCGACACCGAATATGTGCTTAACACAAAGTCAAAGAAAATCCATTTGCCCGATTGCTCGTCAGTAGATAAAATTCAAGAAGAAAATAAAGAAACCACTGATAAATCAAAGGACGAATTGATTAAAATGGGCTATGAGCCCTGCGGTGCGTGCAAACCGTAACTGAATATACAACAATTAACCGAGTAAGACTGAACTTACTCGGTTTTCTTATGCCTTCCAAACACAGTAATTGGGGTTTGTAGAATTGTTTTATATGACACCTCATCCACCGCAAGCGGTCCCCCTTCCCCTCAAGGGGAAGGCAAAATCAAGGCTTCTCCTTGAGGAGAAGCTGTCAGCGAAGCTGACTGATGAGGTGTAAAAACAATTAAACAAATTCAAATTTGTAAGCAAAAGTAATGGC
>JAZNZJ010000009.1:0-15536 GCA_045594885.1 Candidatus Fimenecus sp.
AAAAAATTGTGCTATATTCCTTGGAATACACCATATAAATCAATTATGGGTGGAGCATATTGGATTGGCTCGAAATACATAAATAGTGTGCATAAACAAAATACATTGTATTTTCAAAAGTTCAACACTTCCAATCCTAATTACGCTTTTTATCATCAATATATGCAGAATATAATGGCACCCGCTCACGAGGCACCTCGAATTTATTCTTCATATAAAGATATGGGTGTACTTGAAAATGAGTTCACTTTTATAATTCCTTATTATAGAAATATGCCTGAAAAAGCTTGTGAGCTTCCTGCTTCAAACAACTTTAGTCCGAACAATTGGTTAAGTTCTTTATCGATTGAAGGTCAATCAATTAGTTTTGACGGTAGTAAGACAAGTTATAGTCTAACAGTTCCGCAATCTGTTTCTTCGGTTAAAATCAATGCATCGCCTGTGAATTCAAAGGCAAAAGTAAAAGGAACGGGTACAATTAGCCTTAGTGGTGGGCTGAATGTTATTGAAATTGTAGTTACTGCAGAAAATGGAGTTGAACGCATCTATACACTTAACATTACAAGAAGCATCGAGAATGAAATTCCGTTAAAGAGTATTTCACTTAATAAAACATCTTTAACAATGTTTGTGGGCGATTCGCAGACCTTAACTGTATCTTATAATCCGTCCAATACTACAGTTGATAAGACTGTTACTTGGTCGTCGTCAGATACAAAAGTTGCTACAGTAAAAAATGGTGTGGTTACAGTTCATAAGGCAGGTACTGTAACAATTACAGCAAAAGTAGGCAATTTCACTGCAAAATGTAATATAACTGTTTCTGATAATTATAAAATAGGCGATATTGATGCTGATGGTGCTGTTACCATTGCGGATTCATTGATGATTTTTAAATATAAAACAGGTGAAATAAAACTATCTGCGATGGCATTAAAGGCTGCAGATACAGACCGTAACGGCTCTGTTGAACTCGCTGACGCATTAAGAATTTTTAAATTTAAGAGTGGCGAAATTGATGAGCTATAAAAAATACCGAATGACTAATAATCATTCGGTATTTTAATATATTACTTTAAATTTTATATATATTTTTCAATAAATTTTTCTACAGCACTCCAATAAAGCTCGGGATTAGCGCAAGAGTTTCTCGCGTGAGGTGCACCTTCAATTGTTATTCTGTCTTTTTCACAAGCGGCGGCTTCATACACAATATCAAGCATATCATATGGTACTAATCCGTCTTTATCACCATGAATAAATAAAGTAGGTGTTTTTGACTTTTTAAGCTGTTCAACTGAAGATGCCTCTTTAAATGAAAATCCGGAATACATTTTATTTACCGTACTTGCACCGTATAACAGAGGGAATGGGGGAACATTTGCGGCACTCTTTAATTTCCTGCTAAAAATATCCCAAACTGAAGTGTAGCCACAATCTGCAACCGCAAACTTTACATTATCAGGTAAGTCTTCACCTGTTGTCATCATTGTTGTAGCAGCACCCATTGATACACCGTGAATAATTATTTTTGAGTCGGGGACAGTTTTAGTTACATAATTTATCCAATCAATTACGTCTAAACGGTCTTTCCAGCCCATAGTAACAAATTCTTTTTCGCTGTCTGCGTGCCCATTAAGACTTGGCATAATAACATTATAACCTAATTCTGCATATTTTTGTGCGTAAACACCCATATTGCGAGGTGATGATGTATAGCCGTGAATTACTAAAACATATACATCACTTTCTTTTTGGGGAAAAATAAAATCAGCATGAAGGTTTTTCTTATTATCAGAAGAACGTATAACAATTTGTTCTTTGTTGGCATTATCAAACCAAATTTTGCCTTCATCAAGCTTCTCATCAAGATATTTTTTATATTCGTCCTTCGGTTTACTTCCACCCATAATCTTTTTAGAAAGTGAGCTTGCAAGTCCGTTTTTAGTCAACGCAACATAATAAAAGAAATTTCCCATTATAAAATAAGTTGTCGCAGCAGTTGCACTACCAATTGCTATACCTTTAAGCAAATCCTTTGTCTTTTTCTTCATAAAACATCGCTCCTTTTCTTCATTTTACAACTAATTTTATAAAAAGTCCACTTATTTATTATCTTTATTGACAAAATTTCAAGTAATAGTTGTTTTATTGATAAAAATCTGTTAAAATAGATTAAATATATAAAACGAGGAATAAAGAATGAGTAACGAAGTGAAAATTATGAAAACTGCAATTTTTGGCGGGTTTAAAAAATCGGATGTTCTTGCATATGTAGAACAGCTTCAGACTGAAACTGCAGATATAAAAGAATCTCTTGACCTTAAACGTGAAGAAGCTCTTGAATTAAAACGTATAATTGATGAGCTTGAAGTTAAGGTTGAGAATTTAACTGAAATTTCAAAGAAAATCGATGATAAAGAGAATGAAATTACCGAACTTAAAGTAAAACTTGAGTTGGCTCTTGCAGAAAATCAGCAATTTAAAGAAAAAATTACTGAATATGATGAAAAATCTGAAAAACTGCGTCGTGCAGAAAAGCAAATTGGTGCAGCTTATATTGATGCAAGAAGATATTCTGATGATATTATTGATGGTGCGAAAGCAAAAGCGAAAGACATTGGCGCAATTGCATCACAGGATATTAAAAGAGAAGCAAGTGAAATTGAACAATTACTCAAAGATGTTGATTCAATTTCAAGAAAATTCAGTACTTCCCTTGAACAACTTCATAAAGATGTATATGCTTTAAGCACAAAGCTTAATTCATCTGCTTCAAATCTTTTAAATCTTCATACTGATTTAACTGGTATTGAAGCACATGATTTTGATACCTCAGCATTCTATGATGAAGATGCTTCATTGAATACATACAATGAAAACGAAGATGAAGAATAATTAATATTATACGGGTGAAAAATATGCATTCACAAATCTGTGAGTTGAGAAACAAAATTATAAAAAAAGAATTTAACAGAATGAATGATATGCAATTAAAAGCGGTCTTGGCAGTTGACGGACCGCTTTTAATTCTTGCGGGTGCAGGTAGCGGTAAAACTACTGTACTTGTAAACAGAATTGCAAATCTTATTAAATATGGCAGGGCGTACGGCTCTGACGAAATTGAAAGTCGTGTATTTGATAATACATTTGACTTGCTTCAGTCATACTATAATGGCGATTCATCTGTTTATGAACAAGTTAAATACGTACTATCTGTAGATGCACCAAAGCCTTGGGAAATTCTTGCATTTACATTTACAAATAAAGCAGCAAATGAATTGAAAGAAAGACTCGTTTTGAGAATTGGTGAAGTAGCAAATGACATATGGGCGGGTACATTTCATTCAATATGTGTGCGTATTTTGCGTAGAAATGCTGAAATTTTAGGCTTTTCAAAGCATTTTACCATCTATGATACCGATGACAGTAAACGTGTTATTAAGGATTGTCAGCGACTTTTAAATATTGATGATAAATATTTACAGCATAAATCTATTATGGCAGAAATAAGCCGTGCTAAAGATATGCTTGTAAGCCCCGAAGAATACGCAAATCTTGGTAGTGGTAATTACAGAGAAAGAATGATAGGGGAATGCTATAGTAAATATCAGAAAATGCTAAAGAATGCAGATGCAATGGATTTTGATGATATAATTTACTATACAGTAAAATTACTTCAAGAAAATGATGATGTGAGAGATTATTATCAGAGTAAATTTAAGTATGTGTTAGTTGACGAGTATCAAGACACAAACCATGCACAATTTATGCTCACTAAACTCTTGTCTGAGGGTTATAATAATATCTGTGTTGTGGGTGACGACGACCAAAGTATATACAAATTCCGTGGTGCAACAATTGAAAATATTTTAAGTTTTGAAAAGAATTTTAGAAACGCACAGGTTATAAGACTTGAACAGAATTATCGTTCAACACAAAATATTCTTGATGGTGCAAATGCTGTAATCTCAAATAACGAGAATCGTAAGGGTAAAAATCTATGGACATCAAACGGCGAGGGCGAAAAGATTATGCTCAATACGCTTGATGACGAGTATGCAGAAGGTAAATTTATTGCTGAAGAAATTATGAAGCAAATGGGTTCAACCGGTAAATTCAGTGATTTTGCTGTGCTTTACAGAATGAACTCAATGTCTAACTCGGTTGAACGTGCGTTGGTAAGAAGTGGTATTCCTTATAGGATTATCGGCGGTCACAAATTCTATGACCGTATGGAAATTAAAGATGCATTGGCTTATTTATCAGTTATTGCAAATCACGATGACAATGTTCGTCTTGAAAGAATAATAAATGTTCCTAAAAGGGGAATAGGTGCAACAACCATAGGTACTGCAAAAGAAATAGCAGATGCATTAGGAATCTCTATATTTCAAGTTTTTAAAACATCTGACGAATATGAAAAACTTAAACGCAGTTCACAAAAACTTATTGAATTCACTCAAATGATTGAAGGTTTTACAGAATTATTGACACGTGAATCAATGTCTTCTGTATTTATTTCCTTGCTTGATGAAACAGGTTATAAAGCAATGACTATGGCAGACAAGGAAAAAGGTGAAGAAAGATTACAAAACCTTGATGAGCTTAATTCTAACTTAATCAGATTCAAAGAAGAAAATCCCGAGGGTGAGTTAACTGATTTCCTTGAAGAAGTTGCATTGCTTACTGATATTGATAATTATAACGCAGATGCCGATACAGTTGTTCTTATGACACTTCACGCATCAAAAGGTCTTGAATTTCCCGTTGTATTTATTCCGGGTCTTGAAGAAGGAGTTTTCCCGGGAATGCAGTCATTTTATAACCCATCTGAAATTGAAGAAGAAAGACGACTTGCATATGTTGGAATTACACGTGCAAAACAAAAACTTTATCTTTTGAATACACGTTCAAGAATGATTTTTGGGTCAACAAAATACAATCTCCCGTCAAGGTTTTTAGAAGAATTACCAAAAGACTGTTGTAAATCTCTTGTAATGGCAAAAACACCTATAAGAAATCAATATAAACCTTCACACGAGAAAAAAGAGATTTCACGTGGATTTAGTATTGGTAATACAACACAGAAATCAAGTGAATCATTTATTGTTGGTGAACAGGTCGTACACCGTGTATTTGGTAAGGGTATGATTGTGTCGCTTAAGCCAATGGGTAATGATACGCTTATGGAAATTGCCTTTGAAAAAGTTGGAACTAAAAAGATTATGGCAAATATGGGTGCTGTTAAAAAGGCATAAAATTAGAGGTCACTTTTGTGACCTCTTTTTATATCTCCTTATATCTCCGAGAATGGATTATAAATATTTTGCTGACTAACGTCAATTAGTTCTCTTTGCTGATTATATCGATAAAAACTCAAAATAAGACCGATTGCAATATAAATACAAAGGTTAGATGAGCCACCCGCACTGAAGAATGGGAGAGTAATACCAATAACGGGTAAAAGCATTAAGCACATACCAACATTAATCACAACTTGTCCTGCAATCATTGCAGCAACACCATAGCACATAACTTTAGTATTACCAACCTTATCGTGTTTTCCTGTTCTTGCAATTCTAATTACGATAAATGTTAAAATCAATAGTGCAAGAGTACATCCAACTAAGCCAAATTCTTCTCCTACAACGGTAAAAATCATATCATTTTCTGCTTCCGGAATAGCATTCGGCGTTTGCGTCAATGAACCTTTGAATAAGCCTTGACCCGTAATTCCGCCACCACTTATAGCCATTAAACCACGTTTTTGTTGATAAATAATGTCAGGATATAAATCGGGATAAATTAATGCAAGAAATCTTTGCTTTTGAATTTTATCAAAAATAAACATCCATACTAGTGGTGTTACTGCAAGCAATAACACCGCACCGCCTACAAAATATCCCCAATGCACACCTGCAACAAAAAGCATAGCCATTGCAATTATAATAAATACAAGTGCCGAACCCATATCACCCGACTTCATAACAAGGACAACGGGAATTATTGCGTGAACACCCAATTGAATAATCGAAAGCGGATGACTGATATTGTTTTTTAACTTTTCAAGGTGAACACCAAATGTGATTATGAAGCCTATTTTAACTAATTCAGACGGTTGAAAATAGATACCCGTACTGCCAATTTTAAGCCATGTTCTCGCATCGGGACGTTCCGGAGGACCTACACCCACAAGCATTGTTATTATCATTATACCAATGCAAAATAGTCCAATTAAAGGTGCCATTCTAATTATGAATTCATAGTCAATAAGAGAAATTATTAGCGAAATTATTATTCCTACAGAAACCGCTAATGCCATAACTAAAAAATCACGTGAGAATTTTTCGCCTTCGTCTGCCGTCCATAAAGTTGCACTTAAAACGGCAACGCAACCAAATGCAGATGCCAATGCACATAAAAACAGTAAAACCTTATCTGTTTCAATTATGAAATTTTTTATAGTTTTAAAAAATTTCTTCATTTTAAACTTTCCTTAATCTTTAAATTGATTTTTTCTCTTGTATTAAGTAGCCACTCATCAGAATGAGGATACTCGGAGAAAGTTATAGGATGCTTCACGTTCTCTTCAATAATGCTAATACAAGTATTTTTGTCTGTGAGATTTTTAAGAGTATTTAGTGCCGCCATATCTTGTAATGCATCATAAAATACTTTTAATCTTATTGAATGATAGGGCGTACCATCGGGTGCAGGATAAACAACATAACTGTCGCCTGAAGGAAATTCGCCACCTGCATCACTTACTTCATATGGGTCAATAACAGCTTTTGAGAGTCGGGTAAAATAAAAGTTGTAACCCCAATGTAAAAAGCCTCTTACGTCATATTTGAACATTTGATAGCCTATTACTCTTGTGCGTATTGAATCATTGCAGAAAAATCTGTTAGCAACATTCTTTTTATTTTGTGCACTACAGTAGTAAGTCCATAATTCATCAGTTTTTCCAATAAACTTATCAATATGGTCATTAGAGGGGATTGGAGTTGTAACAATTCCCAACTTATAAAACCAAACATCTGATAATGCGTCAACAATCTTATAGCCCTTGTATAATTTATGAATAAGCTTTGATGCCTTTGCATATGGACGTAACATTGAAAAATTTGGCTCGTCGCTCACGTGAATTAATACTTTTTCTTTTAGATTTCTTTCTTCAAGATATTTTTTCAGTTCAATTGATAATTCTCTTAGAAATGTAATATATTCTCTTGATGTCGCTCTTGTTGACCAACCAAAAATTTGCTTGTATTCACCATTTACTGTTGCCATAATTTTAGGTGCATGACGTGCACCCCATTGCGTAAAGAAATGTGCAAGTTCAAAATATTTAATTCCGCAACGATGTGCCATTTCGATCCACTTTGTAAGCTTATCGAAATTAAATGAGTATTTCCCGTTATCATTTTTAACATCAATTAACTGTACTGTTGGTCTTTCTTTACCAACTTCAGTATCAAGTGGGGGAGTAAAAATTGGTGTCAGCACACAGGTCATTCCATAATCTGCTGCAGTTTTCAAAAAGTTTTCGGTTATACGCCAATATTCATCAGAAAAAACATCTACATTATAATGCTTAACAAGGCAATCTGTGTGAAACCAACAAGTATATATAAAATCATTAAAATTAAGGCAACATTCAATTACTTCAACACTAATTGATGTTTTAGCAATTATTTCGTCATTGTCTGTAAGGGTTATTGAAATTTCGTTGTTACCCACGCAATTGCCATTAGCTGAAATTTCTACCCAATAAACATTTATACCTTTTTTTATTTTAATTGTATTATTAACTGGCAATAGTAAATCAGGATAATAACCATCTTCACTGAATCTATAATAATCGTCTGCACCTTTGAACATAGGAAAATTAGATTTAATATGTTCAACTGAATATAAATTTACGCTTGTGATATCACTCTTTAATGTGAGAGTTCCAATAAAATCATTGTCACTTTCAATTACAATTTGAAAAGATTTTTTCTCATTTTTGAGCATTGAGAATTTTGTTAATAATGTATTTGGCAAATTGTCTTCGTGATATAATTTTTCAAGCGATGAAATTATCTTGATTTTTACATTATTCATAAGAATTACCTCATATTTTAATACATAAATTTTATCCCATTTTATCAAATTTGTAAAGATGTATAAATTACTTTATTTTATTCTTGCAGAATACTCTTTATAGTGGTAAAATATATTGTTGAAATTTTGAATGTAGGTGAATGTCTTGAAAAAAAGAAAAGATGTAAGAAATATTGCCATTATTGCTCACGTTGACCACGGTAAAACAACAATGGTTGATGAATTATTAAAACAAAGTGGTATTTTTCGAAGTAATGAAGTTGTACAAGATAGAGTAATGGACTCAAATGACCTTGAAAGAGAGCGAGGAATCACTATTCTTTCAAAGAATACATCAGTGCATTATAAAGATATTAAAATCAATATTGTTGATACCCCGGGTCACGCAGATTTTGGCGGTGAAGTTGAACGAATTCTCACAATGGTTGATGGTGTTTTGCTTCTTGTTGATGCTTTTGAGGGTTGTATGCCACAGACAAGATTTGTTCTTAAAAAAGCATTGGGACTCAATAAAAAAGTTGTTGTAGTTGTGAATAAAATTGACCGCCCCGGTGCTCGTCCCGCTGAAGTAATTGACGAAGTTTTAGACTTGTTTATTGAATTAGGTGCAAGTGACGAGCAAATTGAATTCCCTGTGATTTATGCTTCAGCACGTGATGGATATGCATCTATTAACCCTGACGCACGTGAGGGAGATATGCGTCCGCTTTTTGACGCAATTATTGAAAATATTGAAGCACCAACAGGTGATGTTGATGCACCACTTCAGGTTTTATTCTCGAGCCTTGATTATGATGATTACATCGGCAGAATTGGTATTGGTCGTGTTGAACGTGGCAGAATTAACCGAAATGATATGGTTACTCTTTGTAAAACTGACGGTACTTTTGAAAATGTAAGGATTTCTCGACTTTATCAATTTGAAGGTCTTAAAAGAGTTGAAGTAGAAAGTGCCGCTATCGGTGATATTATTTGTATTTCCGGTATTACTGACCTCAATATTGGTGAAACAATCTGTTCACCTGATTGTGTAGAGCCTTTACCTTTCATTAAAATTGATGAACCAACACTTTCAATGAATTTTATTGTTAATGATAGTCCTTTTGCAGGTCGAGAAGGTAAGTTTGTCACATCAAGAAATTTGCGTGACAGATTGTTTAAAGAAGTTGAAACTAATGTAAGTATGCGTGTTGAAGAAACTGAATCAACTGATACTTTTAAGGTTTCAGGTCGAGGTGAATTGCATCTCTCAATCTTGATTGAAACTATGAGAAGACAGGGCTATGAATTCCAAGTTTCAAGGCCAAAAGTAATTACAAAATTTGAAAATGGTGTTCTTTTAGAACCTATGGAATTGCTGATTGTTGAAGTACCGGAAGAATATGTAGGCTCAGTTATGATGAAAATTGGTTCTCGCCGTGGTGAACTTGAAAATATGGGAACTCGTGAAGGCGGTTCAACACATCTTGAATTTAAAATTCCTGCACGTGGACTTATCGGATACCGTTCAGAATTTATGACTGATACTAATGGAAACGGCATTATGAACAATCTCTTTGCCGGATATGAAGAATATAAGGGTGAAATTGAGACCCGTGACAGAGGTTCAATTGTTGTTCACGAAACAGGCGAAAGTACTGCATATGGTCTTTTCAATACTCAAGACAGAGGCCGTCTTTTCATAGGCCCAGGTGTTCCCGTTTATGAAGGAATGATTGTTGGTGAATGTGCAAAGAGCGAAGATGTTGTTTGTAATGTATGTAAAACAAAGCATCTCACAAATACACGTGCTTCGGGCTCTGATGATGCCTTACGTCTTGTTCCACATACTATTTTAAGTCTTGAGCAGTCAATGGAATTTATTAAAGATGACGAGCTTATGGAGGTAACACCTATAAGCATTAGACTTCGTAAAACAATTCTTTCGAAAGAGTTAAGAATGAAACAACAATTTAGAAAGAAATAATTGCATATAGTGAATTTAAGGAGGTGATACTGTGAAAGGAATGAAAATTGGAATCGACTTTGGCTCATCATCACTCAAAATTTTTGCCGAGGGTAAAGGAATAGTTGTTGATGAACCTGCAATTGTAGCGATTGATACTGAAACAGGAAATCCCATTGCTTTTGGTAAGTCCGCCGATATGGTTTATGGTCGCTGTAGTGACAATTTAAAAGTCAGTAAAGTAATTCGTCACGGTGTCATTTCTGACTTTGTAATGGCAGAACGTATGTTACGCTATTATTTACAACGAGTTTGCGGTAACCGAATTTACAAACCCAATGTAATTATTTCGCTTTCAACCGATATTTCAAGCCTTGAGAAAAAGACATTTCTTGATGCAGTGACCCTTGCAGGTGCGGGTAGAGTATGTATGGTTGAAGGAATTCTTGCATCTGCAATCGGCTGTAATGTCGAAACTGACAAAATTGGTGGAAGAATGGTACTTGATATTGGTCATCAAATTACGGAGTTTGCTGTTGTTTCAATGGGCAGTATTGCTGCAAAAGGTGTAATTAGACGTGGCAGTGATGAGCTAGATAAAACAATTATAAGACATTTAAAAAGAGACAGAGATATAAACATTGGTCCTCACACAGCAAGAGAAATTAAAAATAAAATTACATCTGCACAGTTACGTGATTGCGAAACCGCTTTAATGGTCTCAGGAAAGAGTAATCTTGATGAAATGCCTATTTCGTTTGAAATTTCATCAACTGAAATATATCCGTTTATTGATGAACAAATTACGACTTTGGTTCAAGATATACATTCAGAAATGCAGAATATCCCGCCCGAATTATTAGCCGATGCAGCTGACCACGGAATTCTACTTTGTGGTGGCGGTGCATTGATATTTGATATTGCTGACAGAATAGAAAAAGAAATGGGTATTCGCTGTGAGATTGTGAGTGAACCGAGATTGGCTAAAATTAAAGGTCTTGGAAATCTTATGATGAACGAAGATTTATTGGAATCAAATGGCTATCGTTTTATTTTTAAAGATGAAATTAGAGAAAGAATAAGAAAATTTGACAGATTATAAAATTAGAGCTAAAGATTAATAGTCTTTAGCTCTTTTTTAGTTTAAAATCCTATTTCTTTTGCTGTATTCTTCAAAAAATTACAAGAATCTATAAATGCTTCTTCTTCATCGTCTTTCAAGTCAAGAACAATTATATCCTCAATTCCATTTCTGCCAATAATAGCAGGAAGCCCCGCATAAACACTTTGAATTCCATATTGACCGTTTAAAAGAACTGAAGTTGTTAAAGCACTTTTTTCATCACCAAAAATTGCCCTTACAATTCTTACAAGTGCCATTCCGATACCGTAATAAGTTGCCGATTTTGCACTTATAATTTTTTGTGCTGCACCGGTAACATTTTTACTTATATTTTTTAAATCATCAATTCTATATTTACCGTTGGAATGGTCAATAACATCAAAAATACTTTTAGTCGTGATATATGCCTGTGACCATGGAATTATTTCGCTATCACCATGTTCACCAATAACATAAGCGTGAATATTTCTTGGGTCTATTGAAAAATAATCGCCGAGCAGATATCGAAGACGAGCCGTGTCAAGAGTAGTGCCGCTTCCAATAACTCTCGATGGGTCAAATCCTGACAATTCAAGAGTAATTTTTGTCATTATATCAACGGGATTTGTGGCAACAAGAAAAATACCATCAAATCCACTTTTAATTACAGGGTCAATAATTGAACGGAAAACTTGACAATTGCGGTGTAATAATGAAATTCTATCTTCTCCCGGTTTTTGATTTACACCTGCGGCAATTACAACAATATCAGCATCGCAACAATCACAATATTCACCGTCGGTAATTAACATATTCCTTTTTGCAAAAGGTAACCCGTGATTTAGGTCCATAGCTTCACCGTGAGCTTTTACTTTATTAATGTCAATAAGCACAAGTTGGTCGCATTCACCACTATTTAGTAGTGCATAAGCAAAGCTCATTCCTACAAATCCCGTGCCAATAAGTGCTACTTTTTTCAAGTCCGTGTTCTTCATTTTTTCACCTATTCAATACTTATTTTGTACTTTTTGAGCCAGTAATTCAATTGTAAAAAATATGCAATCGTCTGTGGTGTTGTCATAAGTTGACCATACCAAGGCTCATTTCTATCAGTATTCAATAGTTTTTGCAATTCTTCCTTTTTTATGAATGTTAAAATGGGTGCTGAAGAATCGATTATTACATTTCTTAACATTTCAGATACAATATTTAAATATTGTGGATTATGTGTTTTTGGATATGGACTTTTTTTACGCCATAATACTTCAGTGGGTAATATATCTGCCATAGATTGCCTTAAAAGACCTTTTTCATATGATTTAAAGTCTTTATATTCCCAAGGTACGGAGTACAGATATTCGGCAATTCTGTAGTCACAGAAGGGTACTCTGACTTCGAGTGCATTATACATACTCATTCTGTCTTTTCTATCGAGTAATGTCTGCATAAACCAATCAAGATTTAGTTTCATCATTTCTTTCATTCTTGATTCAAGAGGGGATATGCCACTTAATTTTGAAGTGTTTATAAGTGTATTTTTATATCTTGAATACACGTAGTCTTCTCCAACGGGAATTTTAATATCGTCTTTTATAAATGATTTTCGATATGCAGTTGATTGTGCCCATGGGAAACCATTAATTGCTCTTATTTTTTTATCCCTGTACCAAGGATAACCACCAAAAATTTCATCAGCACATTCACCCGAAAGAGCAACTGTACAATGCTTTTTAATTTCCTTACAGAAAAGCAATAATGATGAATCCACATCAGCCATTCCCGGTAAGTCACGGGCATCTACAGCGTCGTAAAGTGCATTTGCAAGGTCATTATTATCTAATGTTATTAAATAATGTTCACAGTCGAGAAATTCAACCATTTTTTTAATATATTCAGTATCACTGTTGGGTTGAAATTTGCTTGATTTGAAATACTTATCATTATCATGATATGTTACTGAAAAAGTTTTCAGTTTTTTTCCTTTTTCTTTAAAATATGTGTTTGCTATTGAAGAAATTATGCTTGAATCAAGACCCCCTGAGAGAAATGTACCTACTTCAACATCCGATACTAACTGACGTGTTATTGAATCTTTTACAAGGAATCTTACTTTCTCAACAGTTTGTTCAAAGTTATCTTTATGTTCACGGTCTTTGAGTGTCCAATATTTTTTTATTCTTATTCCGTCTTTAGTGAAATATCCGCAACAGGCAGGTTTAACTTCATTGATATCCTTAAAAACAGCATATCCCGGTGTTCTTCCCGGACCAATAAACATAAGTTCAGCAATTGAATCTTCATTTATGACGGGCATTATATTGCTGTGTGCGAGTATTCCTTTAATTTCTGAAGCAAAAATGAATGAATTACCAACAATACTATAAAACAATGGTTTAACACCAATTCTGTCACGAGCAAAAAATAGTCTTTTGCTATTCTTTTCCCATATTGTAAAGGCAAAAATTCCGTTAAATTTGTTTACACATTCATCTTTCCATTCAACATATGCTTTTAATACAACCTCTGTATCTGAATGCCCCATAAATTTGTGTCCATGCATTATCAATTCGTCACGTATTTCATCAGTATTATATAATTCACCATTATAAACAAGCGTGTATTCATATTCGCCGCTTTTAAAACTCATTGGCTGAATACCGTTTTCAATATCTATAACGCAAAGTCTTGTATGAATAAGAGCAACATTTTTATCAATATATATTCCGTTTTGGTCAGGACCACGAGGAGCTAGCACCTTTTGCATTCTTAAAAATGAATCCTTATTTTTTGCAACAGAATTTGAAAATGACACTTCTCCTGCTATACCACACATAAAAACACCTCTCAAATTAATTTTCATAATAGGATATGAAATTTATATTAAAAAATTCTTCAAAATCTAATACAAATGTGTTATTATAAAATCATTAAATAAGAGGTGATTATAATGAATATTCGTGAAAAGATGCACAGCGGAGATTTGTATTTATCAATGGATGAAGATTTATTTAATGAGCAACTTACATTTCTTGATAAGCTTTATGACTTCAATATGACAAGACCAACTGAATTAGAAAAGAGAACAGAAATGCTTAAAAATATGTTTGCAGAGATAGGGGAGGACTGCTATATTGAACCTCCGCTACATTCTAATTGGGCGGGTAAGCATGTACATTTCGGTAAAGGTGTTTATGCTAATTTCAATTTAACATTAGTTGATGATACCCATATTTATGTTGGTGACTATACAATGTTCGGGCCTAATGTTGTAATTGCAACGGCAGGACACCCTATTTTACCCGAGTTGCGTCCTCAAGCATATCAATTTAATATGCCCGTACATATCGGTAAAAATTGTTGGCTTGGTGCAGGTGTAATAGTTTTACCCGGTGTAACAGTAGGTGATAATGCAGTTATTGGTGCAGGTAGTGTGGTTACAAAGGATATTCCCGCAAATGTCGTTGCAGTTGGTAATCCTTGTAGGGTTTTGCGAGAAATTAACGAACACGATAAAGAATTTTATTATAAAGACAGAAGAATTGAATTGGATTAATATGTGTTAATCAGAACATATTTAGAAAAAACTAAAATAACTATTTCAATAAAAAGAGTTTGCTAAATGCAGACTCTTTTAATTTTTTTAAGCAGGGGAGGTGAAAAAATGAATGATTGCGAAGCGATAATTTTAATAAAACGTTATACTCTTGATTGCGATTCATATTTAAAATTAGAATATACTGCTTTATTAAACAATTTTAGATTACATAATTCAACAAATCCGATTGATACTTTAAATCTATATCGTGCAAAATTCGATATGAAGCATTCAAGGAATTTTCAAGTGACATTTACAAAATATTATACAAATTGTAAATATTTTGTTTAAGGAAGGAGGTGATGGTTAGATTGTTGAAAAAATCCTACTTTTGTTCATATTGTTGAAAACTCTACAAATAATTATACAAAATAAATATTTTGTATCAAGTAGGGGACAAAAACAACAAAAAAATGATACAAAATACGGGAAATATCATTTCTCGCAGATTTTTTCAATCATCTGACTATCACTTTCAATAGATTAACATCTTTGACTTTATTGATTATTATCAATTTAATTTTATAGTTTATTATTTAAAAAATAATTACAAACATTTTGTTTTCAAGATTAAGTATTTTTAATTTAAGAAATAATTTTACTTATACTGTTCCTTTGAAATCATTTTATAATTTTTCTTTAAAATAATCGGATAGAAATTTTTAAAACGATACATTGTATAATTAAAATAAACTGAAAGGATTTTATTTATAAAGCCATTAGCAATACATATATGAAGTTTAATTATTTATAGTTATTTAGTAGATACCATTGATTTACTA
>JAZNZJ010000010.1:0-22889 GCA_045594885.1 Candidatus Fimenecus sp.
GACCCCGCCCTACCATAGCATTTAGTATTTATTTTTTATCTGTAACGTCTGTTATTGTTCATTCTTTGTGAATTATTATTTCCACATACATTGCAATCGGGCTTGTTGCACTTTTTATCAAAACTTGGATTGAATGCATAGAAGTTTTTACTGTCAAGTCTGTCAGTTGTCAACTGCAAACCTTCACCAAATCTTTGATAATGCACAACTTCACGTTGACGCAAGAATTTAATTGGGTCACGAACATCAGGGTCATCAACAAGACGAAGAATATTATCATAAGTTGTTCTCGCCTTTTGCTCTGCTGCAAGGTCTTCATGAAGGTCGGTTATAACGTCACCTTTAGACTGCAAGTATGCCGCCGTGAAAGGTGCTCCACTTGCTGCAACAGGATAAATGCCTGTTGTATGGTCAACAAAATATTTATCAAATCCGCTCTTTTTAATTTCATCTATAGTCAAGTTTCTTGTTAACTGATAAACAATTGCTCCTACCATTTCAAGATGGCTTAACTCTTCTGTTGCAATATCAGTTAAAAGGCCTTTGAGTTCTGCATACGGCATTGAGTATCTTTGAGAAAAATATCGCATTGATGCGGCTAATTCCCCGTCGGGACCGCCAAATTGGCTGATAATAATTTGTGCTAATTTAGGATTAGGATTTTTAATTTTTACAGGATATTGTAATTTCTTTTCATATTGAAACATCAGCAATCACACTCCATATATTCCCAAGGCCACGGATTTTTAATCCACTCAAGTCCACTTGCTTTTTCGTGAGTCAATGGGCCAAAACATTCTTCATATTCTTCTGTCAACTCTTTTGCACGTTCAGTATATTTCTTGTGCATTTCTAATGCTTTTTCGTCGCATGGGTGTGTATCAAGATAGAGATGTAATTCCCAAGCGGCAAATTTAACAGCAGAAATTTCACGTAATAATTTGCATTTATCCACAACACTTACCTCCAAAGAATTTTTTATCTAAAACAGGAAATAATGTTCCGTTACAAAGTGCTTCGTCGCTTGTATATGTTTCCAAATCTGTCTGAAAAGGAACATATGCCATTGCTACCACAGTACACTCCGGTAAATGTGGCATTTTTTTGCAGATGTTTCTGCATTCATTTTTTTCCATTGTCTTTCCCCTTTTCTTTAAAATTTGTGAATATCACTGTTACATCATATTCTACAGCGGACAAAATGTTATTTATATTGAAAAAAGTCTTATTAAATGATAAAATATAGAAAAATGGGGTGTAAGTTTTGGAAAGATTTAGTGAAAAATTAAAAAAACTTTTTTCAGAGGAAGCATCTTTGAGAAGAATTCCTTTATATTTTTTTATTGTATGTGTTTTACTTATCGTCTTGATATTCAAACTGGGTGAAACTAATAATTATCTAGAAATCATTGCTGAAAATGGCGGTGCATTGGGAATTCATTACGAAGAAAAGACCGAAAATGAAAATGTAAATATAATTATTGAAACTAAAGAGAATAAAGATATTGACGATGTTTTGCCAATGTATGAATTTCTTGAAAGTCAAAAAGATGAAAGCACCACAATCACAGAAGAAAATACTTTAAAATCATCAGCAACAACTTATGTAATAAATAAAGACAGTAAAAAAATTCATAAAGAAGATTGTTCATTTGCAAAACGAATGAATGATGAAAATAAGTTTGTTGTAAATCTCACCCACGAAGAATTAAAAGAATATTTAGAAAATGGATATACCGAATGTTCAAGTTGTAAAGGAGATTGAATATGAATATTAAGGATATTTTATCAAAAGTTGACCACACA
The DNA here is from genome assembly GCA_045594885.1 of Candidatus Fimenecus sp. Lineage (GTDB taxonomy): Bacteria > Bacillota > Clostridia > Oscillospirales > Acutalibacteraceae > Fimenecus. The sequence goes on from JAZNZJ010000010.1 coordinate 1,807, forward strand.
TTACTTTCTCAAGGTGCTACATGGGAAGAAATAAAGGCAATTTGTGATGACGGAATCAAATATGAAACTGCATCAGTTTGTATTCCTGCTTCATATGTTAAACAAGCAAAAGAGTATGTTGGTGAAAAACTTGCTATTTGCACGGTTATTGGCTTTCCAAACGGATACTCAACAACGGCAACAAAGGTTTTTGAAACTGCAGACGCTATTAAAAATGGTGCTGACGAAATTGATATGGTTATAAATGTGGGTTGGCTAAAAGATAAGAAATACGACGAAATCTTTAATGAAATCAATGCAATTAAAGATGCTTGTAACGGTAAAATATTAAAGGTAATAATTGAAACTTGTCTTCTTACTGATGACGAGAAAATCAAGATGTGTGAAATTGTTTCAAAATCAAATGCTGATTTCATTAAAACATCAACAGGCTTTTCAACCGCAGGTGCTACAAAAGAGGATATTAAAATTTTTGCAAAGCATACTACTAATGGTAAGAAAATCAAGGCTGCAGGCGGGATTGCATCAATCGAAGATGCAGAAGATTTTGTAAAGCTTGGTGCTTCAAGACTTGGCACAAGCCGAATTGTTAAAATTGTAAAAAACGAACAAGGTAGTGGATATTAATGAAATACAAGCGAATTTTTTTGATAGTACTTGACAGTTTCGGTATCGGTAATGCGCCCGATGCGGAAAGTTTTGGTGATTTAGGGGCAAATACACTTAAAAGTATTACAAAATCAGAAAAATTTAATATTCCAAATCTCGAAAAATTGGGTATTGGCAATATTGATGGTGTTGAGTTATTTGTCTATGCTTCTCCAATCGGCAAATTCGGAGCATTGCAAGAATTGTCAAAAGGTAAAGATACAACAATCGGTCATTTTGAAATTGCAGGTATTATTTCTAAAAATCCATTCCCCACCTACCCAAACGGATTCCCCAATGAAATTATTGATGAATTTGAAAAACAGACCGGTTGCGGTACTCTTTGCAATAAGCCATATTCGGGCACGCAGGTTATTGCCGATTATGGTGAAGAACATATAAAAACCGGCAAATTAATCGTTTACACATCTGCTGACAGTGTTTTTCAGATTGCTGCACATACCGATGTAGTTCCACTTGAAAAGCTTTATGAATATTGCAGAATTGCAAGAAAAATTCTTAATGGTGAACACGCAGTCGGTAGAGTAATTGCAAGACCTTTTAATGGTGAATATCCATTTACACGAACCGCAGACAGGCATGATTTTTCAGTCGAACCACCTGAAGATACTATGCTTGATATATTGAAAGAAAAGAATTATGACGTGATTTCAGTAGGTAAAATTGCAGATATTTTTGCAAATCGTGGCATAACTGAAAAATATTTTACTCATTCAAATGATGAGGGTATGAGCAAAACTCTTGAATTACTTGACAAAGATTTCAACGGACTTGTATTTACTAATCTTGTTGATTTTGATATGAAATATGGTCATAGAAGAGATGTTGATGGTTATGCAAATGCAATAAGCGAATTTGACAATTGGTTAAGTGATTTTATACCTAAAATGCAGAATGATGATTTGCTGATAATTACTGCCGACCACGGTTGCGACCCTGCATATAAAGGAACGGACCACACAAGAGAGCAAGTGCCTTTGTTACTTTATTCAAAAACTATTGAGCCCAAAAATCTTGGCACAATTAAAGGTTATAACTATATTAGCAACGTTATTTTGAAAAATTTTGATTTAAGGTGATTTTATGAGTAAAAAAGACCTTTTTAACCTCGCAAAAGAAGCTATGAAAAATTCTTATGCACCATATTCAAACTACAATGTTGGTGCTGCACTACTTTGTAAAAGCGGAAATATTTATAAAGGTTGCAATATTGAGAATGCATCATATTCAGTCACTTGCTGTGCTGAAAGAACTGCTCTTTTTACTGCTGTTGCAATTGGAGAAAAAGAATTTGAATCCATTTGCGTTGTGGGAGGAAAAAATGGTGTAATTACAGATTATGCAATGCCTTGTGGTGTTTGCAGGCAGGCATTAACAGAATTTTGTAATTCAAATTTCAAAATATATGTTGGTAAAAATGAAGATGATATAATAGAGTTTACATTGGGTGAGCTTCTCCCCCATTCTTTTGACAACTCAAAATTAGGTGATTGATATGAGAATTTACGATATTATTGAGAAAAAGCGTGACGGGCACAAACTCACAAAAGAAGAAATAGACTTTTTTGTGCAGGAATACACAAAAGAAAATATTGAAGATTATCAAGCATCAGCACTTCTTATGGCTATTTTCATCAATGGAATGGACGAAGAAGAAACAGTAAATCTTACTGAAAGTATGGCTCACTCTGGCGATATGCTCGATTTATCCGCCATTGACGGAATTACTGCGGATAAACACTCAACCGGTGGTGTTGGTGATAAAACATCACTTGTTGTTGCTCCGATTTGTGCTTCACTTGGAATAAAAATGGCAAAAATGAGTGGCCGAGGACTTGGTCACACAGGCGGTACAATTGATAAACTTGAAAGTCTTAAAGGCTTTAACGTTACACTTGAAACTGATGACTTCTTTAAGCAAGTCAACGAAATAGGAATTTCAATTATCGGTCAGACGGGTAATCTTGCCCCCGCAGATAAAAAGATTTATGCTCTGCGTGATGTTACTGCAACTGTTGATAATGTTTCACTTATCGCATCAAGTATTATGAGTAAGAAAATTGCCGCAGGTGCACAGAATATTGTTCTTGATGTCAAATGCGGTAGCGGTGCTTTTATGAAAGATGAACAAAGCGCTACAGAACTTGCAGAAATGATGGTTGGAATCGGTAAAAAGTGCGGTCGTAACATGGCGGCGGTTATTACAAATATGGATATTCCCCTTGGTTCAAATGTTGGTAATGCACTTGAGATTAAAGAGGTTATCGACATTCTCAATGATAAAGGCGATAAGCAATTACGAGAGCTTTGTCTTGTGCTTTCTGCAACAATTTTAAGCATTTCATATGATTGGAATTACGAAGAAGCATATAAAAAAGCCGAACAATCACTTAATGAGGGTTCAGCTTATAAAAAGTTCATTGAATTTGTAAGTGCACAAGGTGGGAATACTGATTTCACTACCCTACCCTTTGCAAAGAAATCACTTGAAGTGAAGGCTCAAAAAGACGGATATATTCAAAGTATTGACTCTCGAATTGTTGGTGAAAGTGCAGTATTACTTGGTGCAGGACGTGAGAAGAAGACCGACACTATTGACTATGGCGCAGGAATTGTGCTTTATAAAAAGACTTGTGATAAAGTTTTAGTTGGTGACACAATTGCAATTCTTTATGCTGAAAGTGATGAAAGACTTAACAATGGTGAAAAACTTTTCAATACTTCATTTAAAATCGGTGTCGAAAAGCCTGAAACAATCCCTTTGATTTATAAAACGATAAAATAATACCAATTCACATATGCCCTACATCTTCGAGAGCGGTAGCATCTTTGCAAGAAAATGACGGATGAAGTTCATTATGATTATGTTTACTCCCTCAGTGAGGGAGCGTAACCAAATCTTACAAATTATATAACAAAAGGAAAGATATGAGTTTTCATACCTTTCCTTTTAATTTTCTATTTCAGTAAAGAAATATTTTAAAGTATCAACCAGTTTATTTTGCTCAAATAAATCTAATATTTGTTTTTTATTCATCCAAACAGTTTGTTTAACTTCATCTGTCGTAGCATTTTTGAGTATAACCTCATTGTCATAATGAAACAACCATACATCAACAATGTCATTGAACTTTTTACCATTAACAGTTTTTCTGATTTTTGAGAAAACTAATTTTGCATTGTTAGGTAGTAGTTCTACACCGACTTCTTCTTTAGCTTCTCGAATTGCACCATCAAGGCTTGATTCACCTTTCAAGACTGAACCACCAACACACTCCCACATTAAAGGAAAAGTTGGTCTGTTGGCAGAACGTTGGGATATGAGATATTCACCTTTAGAATTAATTATCCAAACGTGAACTACTAAATGGTACATATCATCAGGTATTTCTTCACCCCGTATATGCTCTTTACCTGTTAATTCTCTTTCTTCTGTGTACAAATCCCAAAGTTCCATATTAACTCCTTTTGTCAATAATTCGTTTTTGTTATATACGGTCTTATTTTGTATGCTGAAATTGATGCTAAAATTATACAGAAAATCTCTTTTGGTAAAAATGGCATGAATATTGACTGAATAAACCATATTGATGAATAATCGTTGTTATTGTGCACATTTGTGATGAATGCAAAATATAAAATACCAATTATGTAGATTGCTGTAATTCCAAGAAAAGAAATGATGATATAATGCCATAATTTACGATTTTTTAGTTTTTGAGTGAGGACACTCATTATTATTGTTGCAATGACAAAACCTATTATAAAGCCAAAATTAGGCATTAAAACATAGCCTAACCCTCCACCACCTGAAAATATTGGTAAACCAATAAGACCAAGTGCCGTATAAGTTACCATTGCAAGTACTGATGCTTTAACAGGCAACACAAGTCCTGTGAGCAATACAAAGAAAGTTTGCAATGTTATCGGCATCAAATTAGGCATAGGTATTCTTATAAATGAGCCTATACAAATCAAGGCGCAAAATAATGCGGACAATGTTAATGTTACAATTAAATTTCTACGTTTCATTTTAATCTCACACTAACATCACCCGACGAAATCTCTTCAATTTCGTCTTTTTCATTCTTAACAAGCAAATGACATTCGTCAGTAATGCCGATTACAGTTGCAGGTCTTGTAGTTTCACTTGAAATTATGTTGATTTCTTTTCCTGTTAAATATGAATACTCTTTATATCTTTTAGTAAAATCCGTATCATTGCCATTATACATATCCAAGAATTTATTAACCACATCGGCAACAATTTTTTCTTTAATATTTTCTTCTGTTTTTCCCGGGAAAATTGCGGTTGCAATATCCTTTATATCATCGGGAAAACCATTTTCAGGTGCTGATGCATTTATTCCGATGCCAACAACTGCATAATCAAGCATTTTATTGCTGTTTATTGCACCTTCTGTTAATATTCCGCAAACCTTTTTGCCGTCAATATAAATATCATTAACCCATTTAATTTTGACATCATTCGAGTTATATTTCATAATGGTTTCAGCAACAGAAACTGCCGCCATAACTGTCAAAAAAAGTGATTTTTCGATATCATATTTAGGGTGTAAAAGTAAGGAAAAGTATATTCCTGTTCCATTTGGAGAAAAGAAAGACCTACCCATTCTGCCCCTGCCACCTGTCTGACTCTCGGCAATAACGAGTTGAGTTGTCATTTCACCTTGTGAACCTAATTTTTTTAAATAATTGTTAGTAGAATCAAGTTCATCAAAAATTGTGATATTCAATTTATGGTTTAAATATTGTTCTAAAATTTTCTTCTCCAAGTTTATTCTCTCTCATTCGATATAATATGCACTATTTCTTTTGGCATAGTTTTTAAATAATCTTTCATAAAAGTTGGATATGCAACATATTTATCCAAATCATCAATAGGAATCCAATGCACTGTTTCCTTATATCCACCATTTGTGTAACTGTCACTATGTAATTCTTTTGAACCTCTTGGTTTCATCAAATAATAAAATGCAACCTCGTGGCAAAGTGTATTAGGTTGAGTTCCACCGTCACCGTAAAAGAAATTCTCGTGAATTACAGCTAATCGGTCAATTTCATAATGAACTCCTGTTTCTTCAAAAACTTCTCTTTTAACTGCATCTTCTGATGACTCGTTCATATGTATTGCCCCGCCAATTGAGTACAAATAATCAGCAGTCTCATTACCTGCAAACAATACACAATTATCTTCAACGATAATTGCTGCCGCACGATAACGGAACCAATGATTTTCTTTTGTTATACCACAATCAAAGTCCATATGAACACCACCTAATATATTAAAATCAATTTATTATATATTGAAAAATAAAATTATGCAAGAAAAAAGGACTCAAATCGAGTCCTTTAATTTTATAAATGCCATATTTCTTCTGCGTATTGTTTAATTGTTCTGTCAGATGAGAACTTACCCGCATTACACATATTAAGCCAACACTTTTTATAAAATTCTTTTTTGTTCTTGTAATCAGCATTTACTCGTTTCTTAGTTTCAAGATAGTCGTTGAAATCGAGAAGTAAATAATAATGGTCAGGCTTATGCCAAGATGCACCTTTAAGAATTGAATCGTAAAGTTCTTTGAAAATCTTTGTTCTGCCGTCTTTTAATGTGCCATCAACAAGTGCATCAAGAACACGCTTGATTTTCTCATCTGTTTCGTAAAGTTCTTTTGAAGAAAAGTTTTCTTTTATCTCTTCAATATCTTCTACACGTGCACCAAAAATATAGTTATTCTCTTCCCCTGCTTCTTCGACGATTTCGATATTAGCACCGTCATAAGTGCCAAGTGTTACTGCACCATTAAGCATAAGTTTCATATTGCCCGTACCACTTGCCTCTGTACCCGCAGTCGAAATCTGCTCACTTACATCTGCAGCAGCTACCAACTTTTCAGCATAGGAAACATTGTAATTTTTAACAAAAACAACTTTGATATATTTCGATACTTCTTTGTCATTTTCTATAAGCTTTGCAATTTCGTTAATTAGCTTAATTATACCCTTTGCTCTTGCATATCCCGGTGCTGACTTTGCACCAAAAATAAAGGTTGTAGGTGTGAAATCTTTAAGAGTTCCATCTTTAATTTCAAAATAAAGTTCAAGAATTGCAAGGGCATTGAGCAACTGTCGTTTATACTCGTGAAGTCGTTTAATTTGAATGTCGAAAATTGAATGTTCGTCTATAACTACACCGTCGTGCAATTTTATATATTCAACCAACTGCTTTTTCTTTGTTTCTTTAATTGCAATAAAGCGATTAAGAACATTTTCATCATCAGCATACTTCTTGAGTTCTTTAAGCTTATCAAGGTCAGTAACCCATTCGTTGTTACCTAAAAGTTCGGTAACAAGTGCTGAAAGCTCACGATTGCAAAGCAATAACCAACGACGTTGAGTAATACCATTTGTCTTATTTTGAAACTTTTCGGGATAAAGTTCGTACCAGTCTTTTAAAACATCTGTTTTAAGAATATCTGTATGAATTCTTGCTACACCATTCACATATTTTGAGCAGAATGTTGCCATATATGCCATATGGACTCTTTTATCCTGAATAATATACATTGTTTCGGCAATTTCTTTGTCAACATTCGCCTTATTAAGCTCTTTTCGAAGCTCTTTATCAAGTCGTTTTATAATATCAACAACTTGAGGTATTGTATCACGAATAATTTTCAAATCCCACTTTTCAAGTGCCTCTTGCATAATGGTATGATTTGTATAATTAAATACATTTTTTGTAATTTCAAATGCCTCATCAAACTTTATATTCTCATTTTCTGTGAGAAGTCTAATAAGTTCAGGAATTGAAATTACAGGATGTGTATCATTGAGCTGAATTGTGATATAATCAGCAAATTTTGTAAAATCATCACCGTGAATTTTCTTGTATTTTCTTATAATATCCTGCAAAGATGCACTTGAGAAGAAATATTGCTGTTTAAGGCGTAATTTCTTACCCTCATTATTGTCGTCATTGGGATAAAGCACACGTGAAATATCTTCAGCACGATTTTTCAGGCTTACGGATTTGTCATATTTCTGTTGGTTGAACAAATCAAAATTAAATGGCTCAGTTGCTTCTGACTGCCACAATCTTAAAGTACCAACATTGTTATTACCATAACCCACGATTGGCATATCATAAGGCACTGCCTTAACAGTCATATTTTTAAAACTTACTTCTACTGAATCGTTTTCATTGCGAATTGACCAAGGGTCGCCATAGCGAGTCCAATCATCGGGCATTTCTGTTTGAAATCCGTCTTCAAATCCCTGTTTAAACAGACCATATTTATAGCGAATTCCATAGCCATCAAGAGGAATATTTAGAGTTGCAGCACTATCTAAAAAACAAGCCGCAAGACGTCCTAAGCCACCATTACCAAGGGCTGCATCTTCAACATCTTCAAGTACTTTTAATGAAACACCATATTCATTCAAATCATTTTCTACATCATCATATATTTCCTTGGAAACAAGATTGTTATAAATTGCCCTACCAACAAGAAATTCAGCGGAAAAATAGAATGCAGTTCTTTCACGAACACGTCTATTTCTGCTATTAATCCAATCAGTAGAAATATGACTCATAAAGGCTGTTGAAATTACGTCATGCAGTTCATATGGGCTTAATTCCTTAATATTCTTTAAATATTTTCGTTCAGCATTAGATATTGCATCTTTTACAATTTGTGTCATTTATTTGCCTCTTTTCTTTGAGGGTAATCTTTGATATAAAGCAGTATAATACCTGATTTTTTCTGCTAATTCGTCACTTACATAATCAGATTTTGCTCGCCACTGCCAGTTATCTTTAACGGTTGACGGAAAATTCATTCTGGCTTCATTACCGAGCCCTAAAAGATCCTGCATTGTAACAATTGCGGTGTCAGAATTACTTGACCATACAGCTTTCATAAATCCCCAGTTGTAGCCCTCACGACGTGTAAGTCGCAAGTATTCTTTTGCACGTTTTCGTGTTTTTCTCGGTGCAGTTTTAGTCATAAAACCAATAATTGTGTCATTATCGTGAGTACCTGCATAGGCAACAGAATTTTTTGTAAAATTATGAAGAAGATAATCATTTTCTTCATCAGTATCAAAAGCAAATTGAAGAACTTTCATTCCGGGATATTTGCTCTGTTTTAACATCTTTTTGACCGCAGGAGTTAAAAACCCCAAGTCTTCAGCTATGATATTCTTTTTACCCAAATCTTTTTCAAGTTCACGAAAAAAATCAATTCCCGGACCCTTTCGCCACTCACCTATTTTTGCGTTTTTTGAATCTGCGGGGATACAATAATACGACTCAAATCCTCTAAAATGGTCAATACGAATCACATCACACATATTGCAAAGATGTTCAATGCGTTTTTTCCACCAAGTATATCCGTCTTTTTTCATATAATTCCAATCATATAACGGATTCCCCCATAACTGACCCTCATCAGAAAAAGCATCCGGCGGACACCCTGCAACTTCTGTGGGATTACAATTTTCATCAAGTAGAAATTGCTTGGGATTTGCCCACACATCTGCACTATCACCCGCTACATATATTGGAATGTCACCAATGATTTTGATACCATTTGTATTTGCATATGCTTTAAGTTTGTTCCACTGAATAAAAAAGAAGTATTGAACAGTTTTATAGAATTCAATTTCTTCGCAAAGTTGTTTTTTTAACGATGAAATGACACTGCTTTTACGAAGTTTAATTTCTGTTTTCCATTCATTCCACGGCTTACCATTGTTTTCATCTTTGATTGCCATATACAAAGAAAAATCATCAAGCCAATAAGAATTTTCATTACAAAAAATTTTGTAATCAGAACTATTTTTATCAAATGATTGATAAGCTTTTTTCAAAACAGAATATCTGTTTTTACTTATCTTTTCAAAATCAATTTTTTCAGGATTGCTGCCCCAATCAATGCCGTTGTAATCATTTTCTTTCAGTAATCCATCATCACAAAGTGCTTTGAAGTCTATAAAAAACGGATTACCCGCAAAGGTTGAAAAAGATTGATATGGCGAATCGCCATAGCTTGTAGGACACAAAGGTAATACCTGCCAATATGTCTGACCTGACTTTTTCAAAAAATCGACAAAATTATATGCTGCTTCACCAAGAGTACCAATACCTGTGCTACCCGGTAAAGATGATATGTGCATTAACACACCACTTGTTCTCATAAAATCACCTTTATAAAATATATAATTTTTAGAGAAAATTGTCAATCACAAATAAGTCTTTCATTCATTTTATCGAAAATATGGATTTTATCGCTTATAAATTTAATCAAACACTTTGACCCGCTTTTTATTTCGTCAGAGGAATCTACACTTGTTATAAACTTTTTACCACAGAGATTTCCGTATAAATAGCAATTTGCACCGGTCATTTCTGCAATATCTACAAACAACTCAATTACTTCATCCGAATTTTTTTCATAAGCAATTTCTATATCTTCAGGTCTTATACCTAAAACAACGGTTTTATTTTCATAAATATTTAGATAATCATTCATACGTGAAGGTAACGCAATTTTATAATCATCAAATAATGCTGAATAAACATTATCATTCTTTTCAATTTTGCACTCAACAAAATTCATCTGTGGTGAACCTATAAATCCTGCAACAAATAAATTCTGTGGGTGATGATAAAGCATATTGGGTGTATCAAATTGCATCACCTCGCCTTTTCTCATTACAACGATTCTATCAGCCATTGTCATAGCCTCTGTCTGGTCGTGAGTGACATAAACAAACGTAGTCTGTAACTCCTTGTGAAGCATTGAAATGCGACTTCTCATTTCTGTACGAAGCTTTGCATCAAGATTTGAGAGCGGTTCATCAAGTAAGAATACGGCGGGCTCACGTACCATAGCACGTCCTAAAGCTACACGTTGACGCTGGCCACCGGACAAGGCACGTGGTTTTCTTTGAAGATAATTTTCAATATCAAGCATTTTTGCAGCTTCACGTACTTTTTTATCTATTTCTTTTTTCGCTACTTTTCTGTTTTTTAAACCAAAAGCCATATTATTATAAACCGACATATGGGGATATAACGCATAGCTTTGAAATACCATAGCAATATCTCTATCCTTGGGTGATACGTCGTTAACCAATTTATCACCTATATACAATTCACCGTCTGTAATTTCTTCAAGCCCTGCAATCATACGTAATGTGGTTGACTTACCGCACCCCGATGGGCCGACAAGAATTATAAATTCTTTGTCATTGAACTGTAAATTAAGGTCATCAATTACGGTTACTCCGTCTTCATAGGTCTTTTTAATATTTTTAAGTGATATTGATGCCATGCTATTATTATCCTTTCACAGCGCCGTCAATTACGCCTTTGATGATATATTTCTGACAAATCAGATAAAAAATAATTATAGGAATTATTGCTAACACAAGCATTGCCATAAATCCACCCCAGTCAATTGACCCGTATGCCCCCTGCATTGTAAGCTGAATGGCAACAGAAAGTGTTTTATTACCCGAGCCCAAAAGTAAATATGGTAATAAAAAGTCGTTCCATATCCACATTGCATTAAGAATTGCCACGGTAATCGCAGTGGGTTTTAGTATTGGAAAAACCACATAAAAAAATGTTTTCAATGGGTTACAACCGTCAATCATTGCGGCTTCTTCAATTTCTTTTGGCAGTCCTTTTACAAATCCACTGAACATAAACACGGATAAACCTGAACCAAATCCAAGATATACAGGGACAATACCCAACACACTATTAAGACCTAATTTAAAACAAATCCAAGTCATTGTAAACATTACCATTTGAAACGGCACAATCATACTGAATAGAAATAAATAGTACATTCCACTTGTCACTTTTGACTTCACTCTTGTTATATACCAAGCAGTCATAGAAGTGAGAATTACTATCGCTAACACTGACAACACAGTTATTACTAAGGTTCTTAAAAACGCACCAACTATTCCCGAAGTTTCTATTCCGTTTAAATAATTTTCAATTCCAACAAAAGTATCATTATCAGGAAAACTGAAAGGGTCACTTATAATATTAAATCGTGATTTAAATGAGTTTATTACAACTAAATATATTGGAAACAGAAATACAAATGACAGAAAAAGTAAGAAGGTAAAAGAGGCAGTTCTATTAATTCTTTTTCGTGTCTTCATCAATTTTCTACCTCTTTTCTGCCCGTTATTTTAAGTTGTATAAATGCAATCATTGCAACAATCAAGAAAAAAACAACCGCTTTTGCCTGACCTACCCCCTGCCAACCGATTCTGCCATAAAATGTGTTATATATATCTAACGCTAACATTGCAGTTTCTCTTGCAGGTGCACCGCCTGTAAGCGCCAAATTCTGGTCAAATAGCTTAAAAGAATTGGTAAGGGTGAGAAATAAACATATTGTTACAGACGGCATTACCATTGGAATTGTAATATTCTTAAGGGTGCTCATTCCTGATGCACCGTCAATTTTTGCAGCTTCGTAAAGTTCACCGGGAATATTTTGAATACCTGCAATATATATAACCATCATATAGCCGATTAACTGCCAATTCATTAAAAACACAAGTCCCCAAAAGCCGTAATCAGCACTATAAGTTATATCAACGCCAAAAATACCGAGAATTGAATTTATAAGAAGATTCCATATATAGCCGAGAACAATTCCGCCAATGAGATTGGGCATAAAGAAAACTGTTCTAAAGAATGCTGTTCCTTTAAGTGCCTTTGTCAACATCATTGCAAGAAAAAAGGAACAGATGTTAATTGTAATAACAGACACAATTGTGAATTTTACCGTGAACCAAAGTGCATTTAAAAAGTTATCATCTTGAGTAAATGCTTTCAAATAATTTTCAAAGCCAACCCACATAGCACTTTCAACTGTAGTAAATTCAGTAAACGATAAAAGGATTCCCATTATAAAAGGAATTAAAAATACAACTGTGAAAGAAATAAAAGTTGGCAGAACAAAAATCGGAAAGTATTTTTTTATATTTTTTTCCATTTTTCCACCACCTTATTATAAATAATCATTTACTTTCGCTTTTCCAACGGTCAATAAATAGTTTTTTTACGTCTTCCCACTCTTTTGTACCTTGTGCATATTGCAAAAGTGCTGCACCGAAATCCGCTTTAAAAGTTACACTTGGAAAAATCGTAAAATTCCATGGTATTGTCGTTACATTATCATTTTTCATCCATTTTATTACTTCCTGTGCAAGTGGGTCCTGTGGTAATTCATCTTCAGAAAAAGTGTCGAAAGGTGCAATCAATTCAAGTTCTTCTGTTACATATTTTTTACCTGTTTCACTTGAAAAAAGCCAATATATAAAATCTTCTGTTGCTTTTTGTTCTTCTTTTGATGCTTTTGAATTAATTGCAAAGAAATTCTCTGTACCAATACACAATCCTTGATTTTCTTCATTTTCAAGTCCCATATATATAGGCAGATATTTAATATTTTCAGCCTTAACAACATTTCCCTGAACACCGTTTATTTGGCTCCAAGCCCAGTTACCATTTTGAACCATAGCACATTGTCCAAGAGCAAATTCAGCCATTGATTCATCTACAATTTTTGAGCCCAATTTCTTTTTATCAGTTACAGAATTGTTGATATACAAATCGAAAATTTTTCTAAAATTATCAGAATATTTAAATTCTATTGTTTTTGTGTCATCACTTGAGAGGTCAATGTCTTCATCTTCAAACTCATAATAAACAGGAATATTTGCCAAATGAGTCTGCCAACGCCAATCTTCACCTGTTTTAAGTGAGGTTGATGCAAATACACCTTTTATACCCAATTTCTCTGCATTTTTCTGCATATCTTCAACAACTGATTTCAATGCATCGAAGCTTTTTATTTCGTCCATTGACTTGTAATCTGTATCTTTGTTCTCAAGATTAAAGTATTTATCGGTTATTTCTTTGTTATATATAATTCCGTAGCCTTCAACTACATATGGAATTCCGTAAACTTTGCCGTCAGATACAATTGCAAGTGATTTATCGTTAAGATGTTTGTAAAGCTGTGTTTCAGACAAATCAGCACAATAATTCTTCCAGTTTGCATAACCCTTTGGTCCGTTAATTTGAAATAAGGTTGGTGCTTCATTTGTTCCCATTTTCGCTGTAAGGGTCTGTTCATAGTTACCACTTGCTGCTGTTTCAACAATTAAAGTAACTCCTGTTTCATCCTTATAAGTCTTAGCAATATCATTGTAAATATCAGCAACTTCCGGTTTAAAATTTAAAAAACGAATTGTTATACTTTCGTTGCTTGACTGCCCTGTCGGGTCATTATTGGTTTTTCTGTTACAAGCAGAAAACGTTGTGATTGATAATGCAAGAACTAACATCAATGATAAAAATTTCTTCATAATAATGCCTCCATATTCATTCCACTACCTTTAGTAGTGTTTCTTTTATCTATTTTTAACAAATATTTATTAAAAAATTCCACAAAAAAGAAAATAAAAATTGTTGTTTTTTTTCTTTTTTTGACTTATAATTACTATATGTTGAAATAAGAGGGATTTTTATGAAATTATTGGAAGAAAGAATTTTAAAAGACGGAAAAGTCTTTTCAGGTAATGTTTTGAAGGTTGACAGTTTTCTCAATCATCAACTTGATGTGAAACTTCTCGACGAAATGGGTGCTGAAGTAAAAAATTTATATAGTGACTCCAACATTACAAAAGTTCTCACAATAGAGGCATCGGGAATTGGTGTTGGTTGTATGGTCGCTCAACATTTTAATTGTCCTCTTTTGTTTGCAAAAAAGAGTAAAACATTAAATATTAAAGGTGACGTTTACACAAGTAAAGTTGAGTCTTTTACTCATCAGTGTACATATGACATCATAGTTTCAAAAGATTTCTTGAATGAAAATGACACAGTTTTAATTGTTGATGATTTTCTTGCTAAAGGTAATGCACTTATCGGTCTTATTGATATTGTTAATCAGTCTGGTGCTCGCCTTGCAGGTTGCGGAATAGCAATTGAAAAAGGTTATCAAGGTGGCGGCGATAAATTAAGGGCTCAAGGAGTTCGTGTTGAGTCAATGGCAATTATTGATTCAATGAATGACGAAACCGGCGAAATTGTATTCAGAACAAGGTAATAACAGCCAAGGCTGTAAAAAAATATTACAAAAATTTTAAAGGAGAGGATTAATATGAAAAACCTCAAGAAAGTTCTTGCAGTAGTAATGGCTATTGCTCTTATCGTTACTTGCTTTGCTGCTTGTGGCGGTAACAAAACACCTGATGAGCCTGATGTAAAAGCAGTAAAAGCTGCTCTTATTTGCTTACACGGCGATTCATCAACTTATGACAAGAACTTCATCGATGCTTTCAAGGCAGCTTGTGCAAACAAAGGTCTTACAGCTGACGATTACACAATTGTTACTGACATCGCTGAAGGAACAGCTTGTTATGACCAGGCAGCTGACTTAGCTGAATCATATGACCTTATCTTTGCTGACTCATTCGGTCATGAGCCTTATATGATTCAGGCAGCTAAAGAATTCCCTGAAGTAGAATTCTGCCACGCAACAGGTACAAAAGCTCACACAGAAAAACTTGCTAACTACCACAATGCATTTGCTTCAATTTATGAAGGCAGATATCTTGCAGGTGTTGCAGCAGGTATGAAGCTTGTTGAACTTTATGAAAATGCTGAAGGCAAAGTTGATGACGAAAACGCAAAAATCGGTTATGTTGGTGCTTTCCCATATGCTGAAGTTATTTCAGGTTACACATCATTCTACCTTGGTGTTAAATCAGTTGTAGAAAACGTTAAGATGGAAGTTCGTTATACAAACTCTTGGTACGATGAAGCTGCTGAAAAGACAACAGCTCTTGCACTCATCGACAATGGTTGTAAATTGATTTCACAGCACGCTGACTCATGGGGCGCTCCTACTGCTTGTGAAGAAAGAAATATTCCTAACGTTTCTTACAATGGTTCAACTGGTGAAAAATGTCCAAACACATTCATCATTGCTTCAAGAATCAACTGGACTCCATACTTTGAGTACATTATTGACTGCGTTCAGAATGACAAGGCTATTGACGCCGACTGGACAGGTTCAATTGAAACAGGTTCTGTAGAAATCACAGCTCTTGGTACTGCTGCAGCAAAGGGCACACAGGAAAAACTTGATGCTGTTATGGCAGGTCTTAAAGATGGTTCAATTAAGGTATTTGACTGCTCAACATTCACAGTTGACGGCAAACCTGTAACTTCATTCATTGCTGACGTTGACGATGCAGGCGATTTTGTTCCTGAAACAGAAGTAGTTGAAACAGCTAACGGTATTACTTTCGTAAATGAAAGTGCAAAGCGTTCAGCTCCTTACTTCAACATTATTATTGACGGTATTACAGCTATTACTGAATAATCTATTTTAATGTTGTACTTATTTAATTAACGGGAAAGGCGAAGCTCAATAACTTCGCCTTTCTTGAATGATTAGCAAATTAAAATCCTTTATTTTTTAAGGAGTTTCTTATGGATAAAACTGTTATTTTACAATTAAAAAATATCACTAAAAAGTTCGGTGCTAAAGTTATTGCAAACAATAATGTTAGTTTAGATGTATATAAAGGTGAAATTCTTTCTATTCTTGGTGAAAATGGTTGCGGTAAAACAACCCTTATGAATATGGTTGCAGGAATTTACTATCCCGATTCCGGTAAAATTCTTATTAACGGCGAAGAAGTTATTATTCGCTCTCCTCGTGATGCCTTTGACCACAAAATTGGTATGATTCATCAACACTTCAAATTAATTGATATTTTTAGTGCAGCACAAAATGTTGCCTTGGGTGTTGAAGGTGAAAAATTTAATCTTAAAGAAGTAAATAACCGTATAAAAGAAATGGCAAAAAAATACGGATTCAATATAAATCTTGATAAGAAAATCTATGAAATGTCTGTTTCAGAAAAGCAAACTGTTGAAATCTTGAAGGTTTTATACAGAGGTGCTGATATTCTTATATTAGATGAGCCAACAGCAGTTTTGACTCCACAAGAAATCAAAAGCTTATTTAAAGTTTTAAGTGCAATGAGAGATGATGGTAAATCAATCATTATCATTACTCATAAGTTAAATGAGGTTATGGAAATCTCTGATAGAGTTACTGTTTTACGCAAGGGTGACCACGTTGCCACTGTAAATACTTCAGAAACCTCTGAAAAAGAGCTTACTGAAATGATGGTGGGCGAAAAGATTGACCTTAACATTAATCGTACTGAGCCTGTTAACAGTAAATTAAGACTATCAGTTACCGGCTTAACAGTAAAAAATCCTGACGGTTTTAATGTTGTTGATAATGTTTCCTTTGATGCTTTCGGCGGTGAAATTCTTGGCATTGCAGGTATTGCCGGTAGTGGTCAAAAGGAATTGCTTGAAGCAATAGCCGGACTTAACAAGTATGAAAGTGGCAAATTGATTTATTATCATCCTAAAAAAGACAAGCCTGTTTCATTCTTCCACAAAACTTACAAACGTGTTATTGAACTTGCACACGAAAACGCATTTATGGATGAAAATGGAAATGACATTGACTTCACGAAATTGTCTAAAAAAGATATTAAAGAGCTTGTAAATAATGAAAAAATCATTTTCAAAGAGGATGAAGTCATTGACTTAAAGGATAAATCTCCAAGACAAATCCGTGAGCTTGGTATTCGTCTTTCCTTTGTTCCTGAAGACAGACTTGGAATGGGGCTTGTTGGAAATATGGATATTGTTGACAATATGATGCTTCGTAGCTATCGTAAGGGCAAATCAATTTTTCTTGACAGAAAGCAACCACAAGACCTTGCTGACAGAATTATTAACGACTTAAAGGTAAATACACCCGACTCACACACTGCTGTAAGAAAGTTATCGGGTGGCAATGTTCAAAAAGTGCTTGTTGGTCGTGAAATTGCTGCTTCTCCCGCAATTTTAATGACTGCCTACCCTGTTCGTGGACTTGATATTAACTCATCATATACCATATATAATCTTCTTAATGAACAAAAACAAAAGGGTGTTTCTGTAATTTTTGTTGGTGAAGATTTAGATGTGTTGATGGCGCTTAGTGACAGAATATTAGTTTTAAGCGGCGGTAAGGTTGCAGGTATTGTTGATGCCCGAACAACAACCAAAGATGAAATTGGTCTTTTGATGGTACAATCTAGAGAAAGTGGGGTGACGGAATGAAAAAGAATAAAAACAACTTAAAAGAACCTTTTGTTCGAATTGTTAAACGAGATAATATTAAAATTCAAAAAATAATTCTTATTTATTCCATCGCCATAATTGGAGGATTACTTTTAAGCGGATTTATTTCTATGATGTTTTCACATAAAAGCTTAGGTGATTTCTTCCAATCATTATTTGCAGGTACCTTTGGTAGTGAACGCAAAATATGGCTTTTACTTCAGGACACTTCCCTCCTGCTCGGTACATCAATGGCATTGCTTCCAGCTTTTAAAATGAAGTTCTGGAACTTGGGCGGTAACGGTCAAATTCTTGTTGGTTGCCTTGCTGCAATTGCTTGTATGTTTTACCTTGGCGGCAAGTTGGATGACTCTATTGTTATTCCGCTCATGCTTTTAGCAAGTGTTAGTGCAGGTGCTATATGGGCAGCTGTTCCCGCTATATTTAAAGCAAAGTTTAACACTAATGAATCCCTGTTTACTCTTATGATGAACTATATTGCACAAGGACTTGTTTCTTTATGCATTACAATTTGGGTAAAATCCGGCTCCGGTGTTTTAGCACCAATTTCTTATGGTAATATTCCTGATATTGGAAACAAATATTTATTACCTATTATTTTGTTTGCATCAATCACAGTTTTAATGCATATTTACCTTCGTTCTTCAAAGCATGGTTATGAAATATCCGTTGTTGGTGAAAGTATAAATACAGCAAAATATGTAGGAATTAAGGTTGATAAGGTTATTATTAGAACAATGATTTTATCGGGTGCAATTGCGGGTCTTGTTGGTTTTGTACTTGCAGGTTCAATTAACCACACAATAAGCACGTCCTCAGCAAACAATATGGGCTTTACCGGTATAATGGCTACATGGCTCGCGGCGTTCAACCCCTTACTTATTATACTTACAAGCTTTTTCATCACTTTCATTTCTAAAGGCATGATTGAAGTAAGAAAGACATTTATGTTTACAAATGATTCAATATCAAACATTGTTGTTGGTATTGTGTATTTTGCAGTTATCATTTGTTCTTTCTTTATTAACTACAAAATTGTATTCAAAAAGAAAGAAAAGGAGGAATTTAAGAAATGACAGTTACATTCTTAATGAGTGCCATTGCAATCGGCACAGTTCTTCTTTTTGGATGTATTGGTGAAACAATCACAGAAAAAGCAGGTCACTTAAATCTTGGCATTCCCGGAATTATGTGTACCGGTACCGTTGGCGGATGTCTTTTCGTGAGTTTATATTTAAGCAATTTAGAAATAGTTGAAAATGCATCTTGGTTTATGCTCATTTTCACTTCTCTTTTCGGTGCATTTCTTTTCGCATCAGTCACCGGTGCGATTTATGCAGTAATGACAATTACATTCCGTTGCAATCAAAATATTACAGGCCTTGCAATTACAATTTTTGGTAATGGTTTGACTCAATTTTTAATGCACTCCTATGTGGATAAAACCAACTTTTCAACAGCAGGTAAAATTATTGCAAAATGTTTGCCATTTGCTGAAAATTCAGATGGTATTGTTAAAGTGTTATTTGGTCACGGTTTTTATGTGTATTTTGCAATCATTATTGCTTTGATTACTACCTTTATCTTTAACAGAACTAAGATTGGTCTTAACCTTCGTGCAATTGGTGAAAACACTGCTACTGCTGACGCAATGGGTGTTAATATCACCTTATACAAATATGTTGCAATTTTAGTTGGTAGTGGTATTGCCGGTTTTGGTGGCGTATTCTACATTATGGACTATGTTAAGGGCAGTTGGGAAAACGCATCAACCATTGAAGCTTTTGGTTGGCTTGCAATCGCACTTGTAATTTTTACGTTGTGGAAGCCAAATATCTCAATAATTGGTTCATACCTTTTTGGTGCGTTATATATTGCAGCTTTTGTTTTTGGAAATATTTCATTCTCAGGACGAGAAATCTTAAAAATGTTGCCTTATATAATTACAATCGTTGTTTTAATTGTTACAAGTATGATGAACAAAAAAGAGAATCAACCCCCAGCCTCGCTTGGATTGTCATACTTTAGAGAAGATAGATAAGAGGAAAAATATTATGAATAATAAATTTGATGTTATCATTATAGGTGCAGGTCCATCAGGCATTTTCTGTGCTTATGAATTATTAGAAAAAAAGCCTGATATCAATATTCTAATGATTGAAAAGGGTCGTTCAATTGAAAAAAGAATGTGTCCAAAAAGAACTACTAAAAAATGTGTTGGCTGTAAGCCTTGTTCAATTACAACGGGCTTTGCGGGTGCAGGAGCATTCTCTGATGGTAAACTTTCATTATCCCCCGATGTTGGCGGTACTCTCCCCGACATTCTCGGTTATGAAAAAACAATGGAACTTTTAAAAGAAGCTGATGGTGTTTATCTCAATTTTGGTGCGGACACAAATGTTTACGGTGTTGATAAGCGTGCCGAAATTGAAGAAATACGCAGAAAAGCAATCAATGCAAATCTCAAGTTGATTGAATGTCCAATCCGTCACCTTGGTACTGAAGAAGGCTATAAGATTTATGGCAGACTTCAAAAGCATCTTGAAGATAACGGTTGTCACATCATTTTCAATACAATGGTTTCTGACATTATTATTGAAGACAATAATGTTAAAGGTGTTGTTGCCGACGGAAACACATATTATTCTGACAAGATTGTTGCTGCCGTTGGCCGTGAAGGTGCAGAATGGTTAAGTCATATCTGTAAGGACCACAACATTGAAACACAGGTTGGTACTGTGGATGTTGGTGTTCGTGTTGAGGTTCGTGATGAGGTTATGAAATTCCTCAATGAAAATCTTTATGAGGCTAAACTTGTTTATTATTCACAGACATTTGATGACAAGGTAAGAACCTTCTGCTCTAACCCATCGGGTGAAGTTGCAACAGAATACTATGACAACGGTCTTGCAGTTGTAAACGGTCACGCATATAAATCTGCTGAATATAAGACAAACAACACAAACTTTGCACTTCTTGTATCAAAGAATTTCACAAAACCTTTCAAGTCACCAATTGAATATGGTAAACACATTGCACAGCTCAGTAATATGCTTTGTGATGGTAAAATTCTTGTTCAGACCTATGGCGACTTTAAACGTGGAAGAAGAACAACTGCAGAAAG
>JAZNZJ010000011.1:0-8962 GCA_045594885.1 Candidatus Fimenecus sp.
GCACCACCGATGATAACACCGACTGCAAGGTCGATTACGTTGCCACGCATTGCAAATTCTTTAAATTCTTTTAAAAATCCTTTCATTTTAAAGCCTTCTTTCATTAAATTTATGTACTAATTATATCATTATTTTTACAGATTTCAATATTATTTTACACCCGTACCGTCAAAATCGGGAATATATTTGGTTTGTGATGACATTTTGTCTTGCATAAAGCCGTTTTTTAAACCTATATCAAAGAAATAATCTACCACTTTGTTGTATTCTGCGGTGGTAAGTCTGCGGTTAAGTTCTTTAATATTTTGGATTTCACCATAGGGTGTATATTGACTCATAAGACTAATATAAACATCATTAGGCAGATTGTTTTTAATCCATAAAAGTATGTTTTTACTCTCATCAACATTGGCAGGTAAAATCAAATGACGAATTATAACTCCTTTTTGAATTATTCCGTCTTTAATGATGGTCCTTGGTTGCTGACGGTGCATTTCGAGAATTGCTTCACTTGCCTTTGCAAAATAATCGGGGCATTTTGCATATTTTTGGGATTTTTCACTACTGAAATATTTAAGGTCGGGCAGATAAACATCAACAAGACCCTCAAAAGATTTTAATGTATCAACACTGTCATAACCCGAACTGTTATAAACTATGGGAATTGACGGTTTATAAATTTTTAATGCATCAATGATTATGTGAGAAAAATGAGTGGGGTTAACAAAATCAATTGTGTGAACTCCACGATTTTCAAGTTCTTTGATAATCTCAACAAGGCGGTCAGTTGTGATTGCTTCCCCTTTATTCTCGTGACTTATGGGGAAATTCTGACAAAAACAGCATTTCAATGAGCAACCCGAAAAGAAGATTGCACCCGTCCCCCGCTCACCGCTAATACAAGGTTCTTCCCAATTATGTATATCTGCACGGGCAAGAACGGGATTTTTAGGCATTTTGCAAAAACCATTGCCAATATATTCAGTTCTTTGTGCATTACATTGTCGAGGACATAAGTTACACAGCA
The DNA here is from genome assembly GCA_045594885.1 of Candidatus Fimenecus sp. Classification (GTDB taxonomy): domain Bacteria; phylum Bacillota; class Clostridia; order Oscillospirales; family Acutalibacteraceae; genus Fimenecus. The sequence goes on from JAZNZJ010000011.1 coordinate 1,028, forward strand.
TTTTTTCACCGCCTACATAAAAAATCAATTTATCCCATTCTACCACATAAACACTTGATAATCAAACTATTTTGCAGTATAATGTTTTCATCAATTTTGTGAGGTGATAATATGCTTCTTACAATGGATATAGGAAATACCAATATCAACATTGGTCTTTTTGACGGTGACGAGTTAACGGTCAACATAAGACTTGCAACTGAAAGACAAAAAACCGATGACCAATATGCGATGGATTTCACTAATATTTTTGTAATGCATAAAATCGAATTCAGTCAGATTAGCGGAGTTGTGATTTCTTCGGTTGTTCCCGAAATTACAGAAGCTGTCACGACTGCAATAAAAAAACTTACGGGGAAAGATGCGTTAATCTTGTCACCGGGAGTAAAAACGGGATTAAATATTTTAATTGATAATCCTGCACAGCTTGGTGCTGATTTGGCTGCGGGTGCAGTTGGAGTTGTAGCGGAATATCCCTTACCTGCATTCATTGTTGACCTTGGCACTGCTACAAAAATCTGCGTGGTTGATAAAAATCGTGGCTTTAGGGGTTGTATGATTGCTCCGGGGCTTCAAATTTCACTTAAAGCACTTACTGACACAAGTTCACTTTTGCCCACAATCAGCCTTGAGCCACCTAAAAAGGCTTGTGGCACTAACACGGTTGAAAGTATGCAGAGCGGTGTTGTACTCGGTACTGCCGCAATGCTTGACGGTATGCTTGACAGGTTTGCAGAGGAACTTGGCGAACCTGCTTCAATTATTGCTACGGGGGGCTTGTCTTCATTTATTACTCCCGTTTGCAAGAGAGAAATTACATATGACCGTCACCTTATTTTAAAGGGACTTAAAAAAATTTACGAAAAGAATAATTAAATATCTTCCCTCACAGAAGGGGCGAAATATTCATCAATTATTTGCATTGTATCCTAAAAGGAACAGTAGCAAGGAGGAATATATATGTCAAACAAAAAAATTGACCGTAATAAGACGGTCAGGCTTACAACTGCGGGTATTCTTACCGCCATTGTTGTAGTTTTTCAGTTTATTGGTGCATCAATAAAGTTCGGCACATTTTCAGTTTCGCTTGTGCTTATTCCCATTGTTATTGGTGCGGCACTTGGTGGAAAATATGTTAGCACATGGTTGGGTTTTATATTCGGAATAGTTGTTCTGCTTTCAGGAGATGCGGCTGCATTTTTCGCCATCAGCCCCGTAGGTACTGTTATAACAGTAATTCTTAAGGGCACTCTTGCGGGTTTTGTCGGCGGAATTGCATTTGAATTACTGAAGAAAATCAACACTTATTTTGCGGTTATTATTTCAGCAATTCTTGTACCTATTACAAACACCGGTGTTTTTCTTATCGGCTGTAAACTTTTCTTCTTTGAAACAATTGAAGAATGGGCTATCGGCTTAGGCTTTGAAAATGCTTTCACCTATATGATTGTTGGTCTTGTAGGTATGAATTTCATTTTTGAACTTGCAATAAATATTATACTCTCGCCATCAGTTGTAGGAGCAGTAAACGTACTCAGCAAAAAAAGAAATTAAATACACAAAGACCACTCGGCTAAAAGTCAAGTGGTCTTATTTTATATAACATTATTCTTTTTAAGGAATTCTATTGACTGATTTACCCATTGTCCTGCTTCAAGGCCTTCGGCAAGAGCAAAACCGTGAACATTACCACGGTAAATATGCACTTCATTTGGAACTTTCTTTTCATTCATAACCTTTTCTGCCACAAGGCAATTTGTGTTTGGCGGAACAGTTGGGTCATCTTTCATTGAAAACAAAAACATGGGAGGATAATTTTCATTAATAAGGTTTTGAACACTCAATTTTTGCGACATTTCTTCGCTGTAATTTTTACCGAGAAAAATTTTATCACAAGTAATTCCAAAGCCCTCACATTTGAGGTCAATCATAGGATAACCCCCAATTACTGCATTGGGTTTTCCGTCAATATGGGATAAATCACCCGTCATCTCTCGCAATTCGTCATAAACACCATTTATACTTGTCACAAGATGTCCCCCCGCTGAAAAGCCGAGAGCAATGATTTGATTTTCGATTATTCCCCATTTTTGGGCATTATTACGTACTGTTTGGATTGCTCTTATGTAATCAATTTGCGGACAAGGGTATCTGCTTGGTGAAACTCTGTAATTTACAATTATCGCATGAAAACCAAGTTCATTAAATCGATTTGCCACCATTACACCCTCGTGTTCCATACACACATTAAGGTATGCTCCGCCTGGGGCAATCACCACAGCAGGTGCTTTTTTATTTGGAATTAAAAACGGTACAATATATGGTTTTCTCTTACCGTTAAATAATGGAATATCTTTTTCTTCCCACAGAAGAATACTGCGTGGGTCACTTATGGGAATTGCGTTGTCATAACCATTAAAATACTTTACTAAATCCGCAAAAAAGCCTTTAAACTGTTTGGGGGCAAACCTTTCAAGAGTGCTGAATTTAAAAGGTTCCATAAGACGTAAAAGTCTGTTAATTTCAGGAACAGAGGAATAACTTTCTAACCATAATGATGCCTCTTTATCGGCACGGACATCCCGAAGTTTTTGGTTCAATGTAATCATATAAATTCCTCCTATTTAAAAACATCAACACTTATTACGAGTCGGTCTTTTTTGGTGCGGCGTAAGACACCTTTATAAATAAATCTGCCAAATCCACGAACTGAGATTTTGTCGCCAACATCTGCAACTGCTGAAGGCTTTATTTCTGCCTTTCCGTTTACAAACACTCTCTCGTGCTCAAAATAGGGCAAAACCTTGCTTCGTGAAAGATTATAAACTGCAGAAACAATTACATCAAGCCTTTCTGACGATACAATCAATTCAATATTTTGGGGTTGAGGTAATGCGTTTTGCGGGATTTCATCAGTTATTCTGCACTCAACCGTTGTGTGCTTCACCTGAGTCAGATTTTCAAGAATATAATCGGCAATTGCGTCAAGGCAGAACAAATACCCGCAGTTTTTATTGATTATTATGTCACCCAACACCTCACGGCGAATTCCAAGCCCCATAAGTGAGCCTAAAAAATCACGGTGGGTAAGGTCGTCGGCGAATTTTTGATTAACGGGTGAAATCATAATGCATTTTATAGGATAATCATTGTTGTCGGTCAGGTATTCACGGTCACCGAAGCAGGCAATATTTCGCTCTGCACCATCATACCCGCCCCACAAAGCTACACTCACGGGAAAACGGCAACAAAAAAGCTCTGATATTTCAGAAATACCGAGAAAATCAGAATACACGAGGTAGCCACGTTCATTTGAACGAGAAGCCAAATCTTCAAAACGTTTTTGTTTATCCGTCAATTTAATCACCAAAATAATTCTAACAAAAAGCAACGGCGGGGTCAAGACCCCGCCCTACCGTTAACTCATATTTACTATTCTTCAACACCCTCGTATTCGCTGCTGAATTTTTCAAGAAGTCCGTAGAAAATGTAGAATACAATAGTTGACATAAACTGATAAACAGTACCATATACTTGAAAAATAACACCTTGTGAGGACCAATGCTCAAATGCAGTGACAATCCTTGCCACTCCGTAAACAATGGCAACAAGTATTGTTAATCCATAAAAAATCTTGTGTGGTACACGGTAACCGTGGAATGTGCCTAAAAGTAATGCAAAAGAGAACATAAACATTCCATATTGTATTGGTGAATAGGTTATTTGTTGGGCAAAAAGCATTACGAACCCTGCAACAAATGCAACAATTGTCAATGTCTTTTCCATTTTAAAATTATAATCAAACAGTTTAAGAAAACGGCACACAAAAATTATTGAAATAACAACCCAATACACACCAAAGCCTAAACAGACCAAAGCATGGGGCAACATTCCAAGAATATCACCATTATTAGTTAAGAACAAATTATTCATAGAACTTGAAATACAAGTCACTATATTACGTAAAGCAAATGTGACAGCCAACATACAGGTCACAACCACACCTACGGGCAAATCATAAACATACTTTGTTACTAATGGTGACGGCTTTTCTTCCGCTATTTTTTCTTCACCGTTAAGAATTTCGTCAACAGTTGTGCCGAGCTCATTTGCAAGTGGAGTTAAAAGTTGAACATCGGGCATGCCGTCACCCGTTTCCCATTTTGAAACGGCTTTATTGGTAATCTGCAGTTTTTCTGCAAGTTCTTGTTGAGTAAGCCCCAAAGCCTTTCGTTTTTCGGAGATGAACTGTCCTATTTTTGAATTATTCATAAATATCCCCCTTTTCTGCTTTTAATATACCATTTTTTGCGAAAAAGCACAATCCCCGCAAATTAGAAAGTAGTCCACGGTGCGTGGACTACTATTTTTTAGGTTATTTTGCAAAATATTGCAATATTTCTTCTTCAGAATAGGCAATAATTTTACCCTGTGCGTAAAAATCTCTGCCCCCACCTTTGCCATTGAATTTTTTATTGAGTTCCTGCACTTTTTCACGCACAGTATTCTCTTTACTTGCTACGGTGTAAATGTAATTATTTTCGTCAGTATTGGAAAAAGCATAGCAATATGCAAATTCATCAATGAGTGTATTTGAGCAGTTTCTCAATTCATCATAAGACGCATTCTTTACAAACACACAAACGCCGTCATTTATCGGGTGTTTTTTCATCTGCGAAAGGGCTAATTCTGCTGAAAGCTTTTTGTTCTCATATTTTAAAGTATTCAGTTCATTATAAACTCGCTCAACGGAATCAACTATTTCAGTTCTCTTTGCAGAAAGCAAGTTCATTATTGATTTGGTTGAGTTGTGAAGTCCCCAATAGTCATTAAATGCCAAAAGCCCCGCAACCATTTCCATTCTTGTGCCTTTTTTATATGGAATAAAGTTCAATATTTTAATAACACCTATTTCTCCGGTTGTTGCCACGTGAGGTGCACAACAAGCGCACAAATCATAGTCTTCAATCTCAACAAGACGCACGTTTTCGGTAATGTCAAGTTTACTGCGATAATCATAATTTACCAACTCGTCGGCTGAGGGGAACAAAATATTAATTTTTTTATTGGCATAAATTGCTTTATTTGCCTCTAATTCGATTTTTCTTATGTCCTCTTCTGTAAGATGCCCGTCACAATCAAGAGTCACCAGACTGTCGCTCAAGTGAAATCCCACATTGTTGTACCCGTAAAGATTATGAATTATGCCCGACACAAGATGCTCAGCAGAGTGGTTTTGCATTCTTAAAAATCTTTTGTCCCAATCAATTTCGCAGAATACTCTTGCACCGATTTTAAATGGTTTATCGGTTTTATGATGAACTATATCATCTTTTATTTGAACATCAAGCACATTCGCATCTTCGATTTTTCCCGTATCAGCACCCTGACCGCCACCCTCGGGGGCAAAAGCAGTTTGGTCAAGCACGACAAAATATGCACCGTCTTTTTCTTCACAAGAAATGACAGTTGCAAAAAATTCTTTTGTATATGAATAAATGTCGTACATCTTAAGTGTGGGTTTCAGCATAAAAACACCTCATTTTAAACAGTAACGGCGGGGTCAAGACCCCGCCCTACCATTGTCATAATAATATTGGGAAGTATTACGAAAAATTATGCTTTGTTAGCTGAACCGAAAAGCTCAATTTTTTCTCTAACTGTAGCCTTGATTGCTTCACAACCGGGAGCTAAAAGCTTTCTTGGGTCAAATCCCTTGCCCTGAAGGTCTTTACCTTCTTCAATGTACTTTCTTGTTGCTTCTTGGAATGCAAGTTGGCATTCTGTGTTAACGTTGATTTTTGAAACACCAAGAGAAATTGCCTTCTTAATCATATCTGCAGGAATACCTGTACCACCGTGAAGAACAAGAGGCATTGTGCCTGTCTTTTCCTGAACTGCTGCAAGAGTATCAAATGAAAGACCTGCCCAGTTTTCAGGATATTTACCGTGAATGTTACCGATACCTGCTGCGAGCATTGTAACACCAAGGTCAGCAATCATTTTGCATTCGTTAGGGTCAGCACATTCGCCTGCGCCAACAACACCGTCTTCTTCACCGCCGATTGAACCAACTTCTGCTTCAATTGAAAGACCTTTTTCTTCACAAATTGCAACCAATTCTTTTGTCTTTGCGATATTTTCGTCGATTGGGTAATGAGAACCGTCGAACATAATTGAGCTGAAGCCTGCTGCGATACAAGCCTTTGCACCTTCGTATGAGCCGTGGTCAAGATGAAGAGCAACAGGAACTGTAATATTGAGTTCTTCAAGCATACCCTCAACCATACCTACAACTGTTTTGTAGCCACACATATATTTACCTGCACCCTCAGATACACCAAGAATAACAGGAGAATTCATCTCTTGTGCTGTGAGAAGAATTGACTTAGTCCACTCAAGGTTATTAATGTTGAACTGACCTACTGCGTAATGACCTGCTTTTGCTTTTGTAAGCATTTCTTTTGCATTTACTAATGGCATAATTTAATACACTCCTTTAATTTTTTCCGCAATTATTATATATCACCTACAACTAAATGTCAACAAATTAACAGAATTAAAAACACCGAATAATATAAATATGAGGTGATATTATGAAAAAGTATTTTGGTAGCATTCTTTGTCGTAACGGATATATGAGTGCCTTCAATACAATTTACAAAAAAGACCCGAATTCACGAGTTTTTTTAGTTGCCAATGGTGATGACTTTGAACGGGCTGTTTTTTTTGAGCAACTCATAAATAATCTTCGTGGTTATAATATTACACTTTTCAACCCGTTTTATGACGACGGGACTGACGGAATTTACATTGAAAATACCAATACATATATTTTATCTGACGGAGGATATAATCGTATTTCGCCAATTGTTCCGGGGGTGTGGGAAAAGTCCGTGCAGGTTGTCAACGAAAAAACATATCCCCATAGTGTTTTGCGTCAGGTGTTAGCCCTTAAAGCAAAAGAGAATAATTACTATAAAAAGGCCTGTGAACAATTAAAAAGTGCCTCGGGAGTGCGGGAAAAACTGCACAGCCAAATCCCCCTTAACGACGATAAACTCATAAATTACATAAATCGTTTTTGCTCTCGTTTTCTCAAAAATTCTGCCACAATTGGCAAGGGGGAAATAAGAATGTTGAGTTCAATAACCCCTTTGGGTGTTCACACTCATTACGACACTTTATTTGAGAATATGAAATACACCTTTGAATTTAACGACAAATGCGGTTTTGTGGGCTCAGTTTTTTTAGGTGTGATTAAAGATTATGCAACACGAAAGAAAATTCCATTCAAAATGAGTCCCGCTTACTTTTCTACTGACATTCCGCAAATTCTCACTTTGCCCACCGCAGATTTGAATATTGTTTTGACTGACGATAATCATAAAATACCCTTTGAGCCAAGCGAAAGAATAACCTCTGCACGTTTTGTAATTGATGAAGGAATTCTGTCAGATGAAAAAACTGAAACATTACTGTCAATTGAAAATCGGCTTATTGAAAATGCGGTTTTGTCAGTTTATGAGGGACGTGATTGCCGATTTAAGTATAACAATCTGACGAACGGATATTCAAATGAAGACGAAGCAAGAACGAATGCGCATAAACTATGTGAAAGAATAATGATATAAAAAAAGCCACCCTATTGGGTGGCTTAGGTGACTTTTTAAGATTAGTCGTTTGTGTAAGGCATAAGAGCAATCTGACGAGCTCTCTTGATAGCTGTTGTAAGCTCTCTCTGGTGATATGCACAAGTACCTGTTACACGGCGAGGAAGAATCTTTGCTCTTTCTGATGTGTAACGACGAAGCTTTGCTGTATCTTTGTAGTCGATTGACTCAACTTTTTCTACACAAAATGCACAAACTTTTTTGCGACCTTTTCTGTTAGGTCTTGCATTCTTATCGTATGCCATTATAGTTTCCTCCTATT
>JAZNZJ010000012.1:0-75357 GCA_045594885.1 Candidatus Fimenecus sp.
TGCTATTTCTGGCGGTAAAAAATTCAGTCCTATTGTAAGGCATGAATATACACGTGTACATAATACCGATGCCGATGATTTTGATATTAATGCTTCGGGACAAATAACTGGGTATTTTGGAAAAGAAGTTGATATTACTATTCCTGAAAAAGTTCAGAATAAAACTGTAAAGGGAATTGCTGCATCTGCTTTTCAAAATAATACAAGTATCCGTTCAGTACACTTGCCCAAAAACATAACAACAATCAATGCATCTACTTTTGAAGGATGTACGTCGTTGGAAACTGTAACAGGTGAGGGAATTAAGACCGTTAAAACCAAAGCGTTTAAAAATAGCTCACTTTCTGATTTCCCCTTTGAACAGATTGAAACAATAGCATCTCATGCCTTTGCAAGTTGTACAAATTTGCCTGATTTACATTTTGATAAAATAGAATCAATAGGTGCTTATGCATTCCAAAATGCGACAATTAAAAGCGACCTTTACATTGAAACAAATCCTACAATTGATAAATATGCATTCAGCGGTTCAACTGTAAAAAAAGTTGATATGCCTAATATAACAGGACTTACTGACTGGGTATTCAATAAATGTGCAAGTTTAAAAAGAGTTTCTCTTGAAAAAGCAGAAACTATTGGAATGGGAACATTTAAGTACTGCACTTCGTTGGATGATGTTCTTATACCATCAGTTACAACAATTGGTACAAATACATTCCAAAACACAAATCTCAGTGAAGTAAAATTTGACAATGTTGAAACTGTCGGCAATTATGCTTTCGGTAGTAACCCTAATCTTAAGAGGATTTCATTGGAAAAAGCAACCTCAATCGGTGCTTGTGCATTTGAATATTGCTCAAGTCTTGAGTTGGCATATTTCCCCGAGTTGACAGCACTTGATTCAAATGTGTTTAATGATTGTCAAAATCTAAAATATGGTTATTTTCCTAAAGTATTGACGGTTAATTCAAAAGCTCTTGAAAGTTCATTTATTGAGTATTTGTATTTTGGTGACGTTCAAACTATAAATAGTCTGCCCAATACATTAAAAATGGTTGTATTACCCGAAAGCCTTACATCAATTACGGTTGTTCCAAAAAACACCGATTTCACAATTATGGGTTATATTGACTCATATGCCCACGAATACGCAATTCAAAATAATATTAAATTTGAAAGAATTCTTACCTATGTTGTTGGCGATGTTAATGGCGACAGAATAGTTGATGCAGCAGATGCAATTCTTGTATTGCGTCACAACGAAGGTCTTATTGAACTTGAAGGGGACTTCCTTTTAGCTGCTGACGTTAATGGTGATAATTGTGTTGATGATACTGACGCTCAGTTGATACTCAGTTATGATGCAGGTTTAATTGAAGAGTTTTAAAAAGAAAGCATCCTGAATTTTTTCAGGATGCCTTTTTATTGCCCCAATACTTCCAAAAGGGAGTTAATATTTTCTTCTGAATATTCAATTTCTGAGGAATACATTCGTGCTATTTCAATCAAATCTTCAGTATTTAAAGCATTGTTTTTTATAATGAATAATCTGCACATCAAATTGATAAAATAAGTGCCGTGAATTGCAAATAGAATTCTTTGCGAAAATCTGCCGTCATCAAGGGAGTCAGCCAAATGGCGATATAAGAAATAAAATAAAATTTGCTCAAAACAGACATTAAAATTATCAGTTGTTTTAATAGAGTTTATTTCATTAGAGTGTTTTTTTAATTCTAATAATAAATTAGTCCATATGGGGTCTAATTGTTCTAATTGAAGATAAATTTCAACCCATTCATCAATATTTTTTTCTGGCATTTTCAAGTCAAATAATGATAAAAGTTTCTTAATACGCAACTCAAGGCTTTTTTCTCTATTTTGAATAATTGAAAAAATTTTATTTCTTTTATCAAAAAATTCAAGTTTATCATTATTAACCTCTGTGATTTCACCGTCATCGGATAATAAAATGAGTTGTGTAGGGGAGTTTTGTTCAATTATTATTCTTGCCACTTCTTCACAACAAAGACCTAAACCGATTTCAATTCTGTCAAAATAAAAATTTCGAAAACGTGGGTGGTCACGACAAATTTGACAAAGATAATCTTCACCTATGTTTAAAATGATGTCACAAAGGTTGTTTTTATTGAGAAATGGGCATCTTTCGTGTGAATCCAATTTGAAAGATGGAGTGTCATTATCAATTTGAATATTATCATTTAATTTTTGACCAAAACTATTCTGAATAAATCGATATTTTTCGTAAGTATCTTCATCAATATCAATTTCCCAACCGATACAACAACTGTGACGGCAACGGTCTGCTATGCAATTGAATTTTTTGTAATAATCCGGTGCAATGTATTTCATTTTATTATCCTTTTCGCTTTTTTTAAAGAATAACATATACTGACTTATTTTTCAAATATAATTACACATAATAATCAAAAAAGGTAGTGATTATTATGTGTACGGCAATATCATTTCAAACAAAGGACCATTATTTTGGGCGAAATCTTGACGTTGAGTGTAAATATGGTGAGAAAATTGTAATTACACCGAGAAATTATCATTTTGATTTTAGATTAAACAATTCTGTTAAAAGTCATTATGCAATTATTGGTGTAGCGGTGGTTGAAAATAATTATCCGCTTTATTTTGACGGCACTAACGAAAAAGGACTTTCTATGGCAGGGTTGAATTTTCCCGAAACGGCAAATTATGAAGAACCTACCGAAAATAAGCATAATATAGGTGTATTTGAGTTGATTCCTTGGATTTTGGGTACTTGTTCTAGTGTTGATGAAGCAAAAGATTTGTTGCAGAAAACTAATATTGTTGCTATGGACTTTAATGAGAATTATCATTCTGCACCACTTCATTGGATGATTTCTGACCGTGATTATTCAATTACCGTTGAATGTGTCGAAGATGGGCTTAAAATCTATTACAACCCCGTTCATACATTAACAAACAATCCCGAATTCCCAATGCAAATGTTTAATCTTAATAATTATATGAGCCTAACAAGAGAAGAGCCCGAAACCCGCTTTGCAGAAGGCTTTGATTTTTATAAATATAGCAGGGGAATGGGGGCACTTGGGATGCCCGGAGATTTGTCTTCAATGTCAAGGTTTGTAAGAGAATCATTTACAAGACTTAATTCTGTTTGTGGTGAAAGTGAAAGCGAGAGCATAAGTCAGTTTTTTCACATTCTTGATTCAGTATCACAAACAAGAGGCTGTGTGCGAGTTGAAGACTCTTTTGAAATAACCTCATATTCTTCTTGCTGCAATGCAGACAAAGGCATTTATTATTATAAAACCTATGAAAACAGTCAGATTTCTGCGGTCAATTTACACCACGAAAATCTTGACAATGAAAAACTTGTGATATATAATCTTGTCAATGAGCAACAAATTAATTATCAAAATTAAATAATACTGCCACCGGGTAGTGTGATGCAATAAGGCATTCACGGGTACATCATTAGGTCTTTGAAGATGTACCGTGAATGTTATTTTTTTGGAGTTTTATATGAAAAAATCACTTGAGTATTTTACAAAATTTGAAATTGGATTGTGGTCAACATCAGTGTTGTTGATTGTGTTTTCTTTTTGTGTTTTTGACAGAGAAAACTATTTAACACTTATAGCATCAATTATCGGTGCAACATTTTTGATTTTCAACGCAAAAGGCAACCCGATAGGACAATTCCTTACAATAGTTTTCAGTGTGCTATACGGCATAATTTCGTATGGATTTTCTTATTACGGTGAGATGATTACATATCTTACAATGACAATGCCAATGGCACTTTTTGCACTTGTTTCATGGCTAAAAAATCCTTTTGAAAAAGGCAAGGCAGAAGTAAAAGTAAACAAAATTTCAAAAAAAGAAATCATATTTATGACTCTGCTTACGGCAATTGTAACACTCATATTTTATTTTATTTTAAAACATTTCAATACGGCTAATTTAATACCCAGTACAGTTTCCGTCACTACAAGCTTTGTCGCAGTTTACCTAACCTTTAGACGAAGTCCGTATTTTGCTCTTGCATATGCTTGTAATGACCTTGTATTGATTGTGTTGTGGACACTTGCATCATTTACAGACATATCATATTTATCAGTTGTAATATGCTTTATAGTGTTTCTTGTGAATGATTTGTACGGATTTGCAAGTTGGAAGAGAATGGAAAAAAGGCAGAAATCTACCAATTAATAATAGCAAGATAACTTAATATTAATTTTTTGGGCATAGTAAAAAACTCCGCCTGACTTTTATTTGTCCCCATTCTGTCACTCGCTTTGCTCGTGCAACCTTCCCCTCGTAGGTGGAAGGCTATCCTTGGGCTCCACCCTTGAGGGGGAGCTGGCAAATGCGTAGCATTTGACTGAGGGGGGGATTAGTGCACAAGGGGACGGTTTTCCGTGTTAGATTAACAATTAAGTAATATTTAATTTTATATAACAAAAACCGACATTTGATGTCGGTTTTGCTTTTGTATGCGTTAATTTTTATCCTCTGGTTGTGCCCTCAAGTGCGTCACCAATACCGCCGACAGCATCGCCTGCAGCATTACCGACATCACCCATTGCATCGCCAACATTACTTACAGCATTTCCAATGTCGTCACCAACCTGACTCATAGCATTGTCGTTTGTGGTACTGCTTGTATTGTTGGTATTGTTATTATTTGCTCTTGTTGTAGATGTGGTTGAAGATGTGCTTGAATTTGTATCACTTACTTTACCGTCGTCTGCATCTGTACAACCAACAAGTAAAACACAAAGAAGAGCAGTCACCATTACCATAATTAAAGCTACTTTCTTCATAATTTTCCCTCCTTGAATAGTTGGTATTATTATTTCTTTCAAGCTACAGTTTTATACTATTTTGTGAGTACTCCGCCGTCGCTGTAAAGCAAAATTAAAATATTATCTTCTTCACCCGTGTCGCAATCAATATATACAAGTATTTCCTGTCCGTTATCTGTTTTACAATGAATTTCATAGCAGTATTTTTCCGTCATCCATTCAGTAGGAATAATACAGAGTTGAGTGTCAATAACTTGTAGTTCATTATTAAGCTTTGCAATTGCATCACTTTCTGAAATTTTAGGCTTTGTGATTTTTCTTTCAATATGATTTGAAATATAACCCGATGCATCAAATGACATTATTTGTCCGTTTTCAAGATTAACACTTACTTTAATAAGGTCGGGGTATAATATATATCCATTCTGCGTTGCTGCAAAATTAATTGTGCATATTCCGTCATCTGTAAAATAATAGCTTTCTTTCATATCGCTGTAACCGAGTTTTGATATGAAATCTTTTGCATATTTGATTGCGGTTTCATACTTAATTCTAATTTCACCCGCAAAACCTGAATTTATCATATAAACAGGTTTTCCACCCGCTTTTGTAATTGCAACCGTGCATTTTTCTCCCTGAAAAATATAGCAGGGAATAGTACCGTCTTCATCGTGAGCATATGATAATTCTTCAGTTTCACATATTTTTTGTGCTGTTTTGAGTGCTTCTTCTTGTGAAACCTCCTCGTCGTTCTTTATGAACTTCGGCTCGGTTTGTTCAATGTGGTCAGAAAATGGCCCGTCATAGATTAAAGAGGGCAAATCCGTCATTGATTGCTCGGCATCATCAAGTCCTTTGCTCAAGGATTTCGACTCGGTATTTTCATTCAGTAGGGTAGAGTTCATATCTTCAAAAGATAAATTATTGCTCTGCAACAATCTGCACATATCGCTGACCTGTTGATTAAGGGAATAGCAATAAGTGTAAAGGTCTTTGAGTTGTTGCCTTTCTTCAGTTGTTAAATCTTCGCCCGACGCACTTTTTCTTTGTAAAGACATAACAAATTCACCGATTTGCGAAAGGAATTTGTAGGTGTTGTTAAGATTAAGTTCATCTGTGGGCAAAACCGAAAGACTATTTTTAGCACTTGCCGCTTCTCTCCATAAATCACTTGAAAGGTCTGAAAGCATTGTGGGTGTGCTGACATATATGGTTTTTTCAAGGTTGGTCGAGATGTTAGTCAAATATTCCTCAAGAGAAATCAATGCCATTTGTCGCATTGCAGTTACTTCACGTTCATATTTATTGACTTTTACCGTTTGAATTATACTGAATATTCCCAATACAAGAATAATTGTAGTAATGTAAAGTCCTATTCGCCATTTTCCACGTCTTGAAATGCCATTATTTTTCATGTTTTTAACTCCTTTGAAAAAAGTGAACATCTTTGCTGGTATTGTTAACAAAAAATTCAAAAATATACTGTAAAAAACTTGATTTTTTATTTGCCAAATCATACTTTTTGTAGTATAATGTATTTTGATTAATTATGCAGAATGGGAGAGAAGTGTCGTGAGCATATATCTTGATAATAGTGCTACAACAAAACCGTGCGAATCCGCAGTAAAAAAAGCGATTCAAATGTGCAACGAATACTTTGAAAACCCATCATCTTTACATATGGGCGGGTTTAATGCTAAAAAGGAATTGGATGTCGCACGTAGTTCAGTTGCAAAAATTCTTTCTTGTAATGACAACGAGATATTTTTCACTCCAAGTGGCACAGTAGCAAACTATACTGCAATTCTCGGCACAGCCCGTACTAAAAAAAGAGAAGGCAAAAAAATCATAACCACAATGCTTGAACACCCAAGTGTTTTGAAAAATTTTGAAATTTTGAGTGAGCAGGGGTTTGAGCCCATATATCTTAAGCCTGATAAAAACGGAAAAATAAATCTTGAAGAACTTTCAAATGCAGTTGATGAAAATACAATTCTTGTAAGTGTAATGGCTGTCAATAACGAGGTAGGCTCAATTCAAGATATTGACAAGATTAAAGGCATAATCCGCAACAAGAAATCAAAAGCATATTTTCATTGTGATGCAGTTCAGGCATTTGGCAAAATACCGTTGAAGCCTAAAAAAATGGGAATAGATTTAATGAGTATGAGTGCTCATAAAATTCACGGACTCAAAGGTGCAGGGGCACTTTATGTGAATAGTGCAATCCGTCTTATGCCCGCAATTGCAGGCGGCGGTCAAGAGGGTGGACTTGTTTCGGGAACTGAAGCAATGCCCGCAATTTGTGCCTTTGGTGCAGCGGCAACTGAAATCGGTAATATTGAAAAGAATCTTGATAGAATTAGTGAAGTGAAAGAATATTTCATTGATAAAATTAAGGATTCAGACAAAATATATGTTAATTCACCCAAGGATTCGTTACCATATATAATCAATATTTCAGTCGAAGGTGTGCCCTCACAGGTTATGCTCAATTCACTTTCATCATTGGGTATTTATGTTTCTGCAGGGTCCGCCTGTGCAAAAGGGCACAGAAGTGATGTTCTCACAGCAATGGGGATTGAGCCCCGCAGAATAGACAGTGCTATTAGAGTAAGCTTGTCAAAAACTACCACTGAAAATGATATGGATTTATTGTATAATGGAATTATAGAAACAGTAAATCGTGTTAGGAGATAAAAATGAAAGAAATCATATTAATCAAGAATGGTGAGTTAGCGCTTAAGGGCTTAAACCGTTCAACTTTTGAAGATATACTTATCAAAAATATTCGCAGAAGAATAAAACCTCTCGGTGAGTTTGAATACAGAAAAGAACAGTCAACTATTACGGTTATTCCTATGGATGATTACATTGATATGGATGAAGTAAGTGAGCGAATTGGTCACGTTTTCGGTATTGCTGCTTATTCAAGAGCTTTGCAAGTTGAAAAGGATATGAAAGAAATCCTTGAAAACGCACCCGATTATCTCGCTGAACAACTTGAAAATGTCCGTACATTTAAAGTCGAGGGTAAACGTTCAGATAAGAAATTCCCGTTAACTTCACCGCAGATTGCGGCAGAAGTAGGTGGTGCAATTCTCGAAAAATTTCCTCATCTTAAGGTTGATGTTAAAAATCCCGATATTCTTGTAACAATTGAAATAAGAGAAAAATTCGCATTTATCCGTGGTAATCAGACAAAGGGTGCGGGTGGAATGCCAACGGGCACTGCGGGTAAAGCCGCAATTCTTATTTCTGGTGGTATTGATAGTCCCGTTGCCGCATATATGATGGCGAAAAGAGGCTTGTCACTTACTGCAATTCACTTTGCATCACCACCATATACATCACCTCAGTCCGAAGAAAAAGTGCACAATCTTCTTCGCAAGGTTTCAAAATACAGCGGTAATATCTGTTTGCTTACTGTAGGATTTACAGAAATTCAAGAGGCAATAAGAGATAATTGTCCTGAAGAATTGTTTACTCTTATTATGCGTCGTTTTATGATGCGTATTTCACAGAGAATTGCTGAAAAAGAAGATTGCAAAGCACTCATAACGGGCGAAAGTCTTGGTCAGGTTGCAAGTCAAACACTCAATGCACTCGCTTGTACTGATGCTGTGGTTTCAATGCCCGTGTTTAGACCGCTTATCGGTCTTGATAAAGAAGAAATCATCAAGGTTTCAAGAAAAATTGATACATTCAATATTTCAATTGAACCCTATGAAGATTGTTGCACGGTATTTACTCCTAAACACCCTAAAACTAAACCTCAGATTTCAATTCTTGAAAATGCAGAACTTTCATTGAATGTTGATGAACTCATTGACAGAGCAATTGAGAATACAACAATAAAGAATATTTGTTTTTAAGGTAACTTACAATGACACTTGAAGAAAAAATCGTAAAAGTTTTGAGAGAAAAAGGTATGGTAATGGCTTGTGCAGAGTCCTGTACAGGTGGCTTAATTGCGAAAAGAATTACCGACGTGAGCGGTTCTTCATCAGTGTTCAATTGCGGAGTTGTAAGTTATAGTAACGAGATAAAAGAAAGCATTCTTGGCGTCAGCCATGAAACTCTTGAAAAATATGGTGCTGTGAGTGAACAGACTGTTCGTGAAATGGTGGCAGGTGTGCTTAAAATTTCAGGTGCAGATGTTGCTGTGTCAGTTTCGGGTATCGCAGGTCCAATGTCTGACAATACTTCAAAACCGGTTGGCCTTATCTGGCTCGCAGTTTCAGACGGTGAAACAACAGAAGTAAAGTGTCTTAACAATACATTTACTGATAATGTAAGAGAAAATAATCGAATAAGTGCGAGCAATGAAGCATTAAACCTAATTTTGCAAAAGGTGGGTGAGTGATTTGGCAAATGAGAAAATAGGTAAAGGCAGAGTGTTTTTGCTTATACTCTGTGTTATTGTATTTTTGTTTTCTGCATCACTTATCATAAAGCATTTTGTTGAAGTTAATGACAATAAAAATTCGTATAAAGATTTGTCAAACCTAATTTCTACATCTTCAACGGAAAATACAGATAATGTATTTGATGAAAAAAATGATGTACCTGATTATTCTGTTTTACTTAAGCAAAATTCCGATTTTGTAGGTTGGGTTAAAGTGCCGAATACTGAAATTAATCACCCCGTTGTCAGATACACCGATAACGATTATTATCTAAATCATAATTTCGAGAAAAAATATGATTATCGTGGTGCGATTTTTATGGATTACCGCAATAGCCATACATTACTCGATTCAAATACAATTATTTATGGTCACAATTGTTATGATACAACAATGTTTTCAGACCTTGATAAATATGATGATATTGAGTTTTATCGTCAATCTCCCGTTATTGAATTCAATACTCTTGATGCAAATTACAAATGGAAGATTTACGGCGTGTTTATAACTACTGCCGAAGAAGATGAAGATAACGGATATGTTTTTAACTATATTTATCCTTATATGGACGGTGAAAACTTCAACGGATTTATAAATGAAGTGAATAAAAGAAGACTTTATATTACGGATGTTGATATAAATGATGATGATAAAATGCTCATTTTATCAACTTGTGTGCGTACACTTGATTACAAATATAAAGATGAAAACGGCAAAACTCAAAAATACAGAGCCGATGGTCGAATAGTCATTCTTGCACGAATGGTACGTGAGGGTGAGAGTGAATATGTTGATGTGGGAAAGGCTTACAAAAATAATAATCCCAAGTACCCACAGTTGTGGTATGATAACAAGGGTGTTGAAAACCCTTATAAAAATGATGAAAAATGGTATCCACAGGAGGTAGTGAAGTGATGACAGAAAAAGAAAACAAGAATGAAATGCTTTCTTTCGAAGAACTGAGAAAAAAATTGAATATGGATGAACCTTCTGTTGAAGAAAATGCAGAGTCCGATTTTAGCCAATTAGTTGATGATATTGAAAACGGCGGAAAAACACAACCGACAGATGATTTTTCAGGTGTTGAGATTGAAAAAGTTGATTCACTTCAACCTAAAGTCATCACAGAAAACGGAAAAGATTTTGTCGATATAACTGAACAATATGTTAAAAAGCCGATTAATTCCGTTGATGATTCAACTAAAAGTAATAATCAAAATTCCAAGAAAAAGGTACGAACCTTTAATGAGATTTTTTCTGATTTCTTCAAGGGATTTATTCCATTAAAAAAAGATAGTGCAAGAGAAAAAATTAGAAAAATCGTAATGGATATTTCCATTATTGCAATAATCTGTTGTGCCATTGCTTTTGTTGACCTTATAAAGCAATATAATGAGCAATTGCAAAAAGAAGATGACACGAAAGATATGATTGTGCAGACCGATGAAATGGACGAGAACCAGTATGTTCAAGCATGGCAGGAGCTTTTTGCACAGTATCCCGATATTCAATTTCCCGAGGGTATGAATCTTCGCTATTCATACCTCTATGCAATCAATCAAGATTTGGTAGGTTGGCTTCGCATAGGCAATACGAACCTCGACGTTCAGGTTGTTCAGGCTGAGGATAACGATTTCTATTTAAGAAGAGATTTCTACAAAAAAACGAGTCGATATGGTTGCCCGTATCTTGATTTTAAAAATGACCCAAGGTATCTTGATGATAATACCGTAGTTTATGGTCACCATATGACTGATGGTCTTATGTTCTCAAATCTTGATAAATATAAGACATTGGAAGGGTATAAGGATTCACCAATTATAGAGTACAATACTTTGTATGAAACATATTATTTTAAAGTATTTGCAGCATTTATTACAAATGCTGAAGCCGAGCAGGATGAGGGTTATATTTTTAACTTTACCGTAACCGATTTTACAACCGATGAGAAATTTAATAGTTTTATTCAAGAGGTTGAAAAGAGAAGTATTTTCAATTCGGGAATTAAAATTCAACCTGACGATAAAATTATTACTCTTGCAACGTGTTCTTACGAATTTCACGAAGCAAGACTCGTTGTAATGGGTAAACTCATTCGTGAGGGTGAAGAAACAACTGTGGATACAAGCGGTGCAACACTTAATACATCACCTAAATATCCTCAGGCTTGGTATGACGCAAAGACTATGACTAATCCGTATTCAGCAGATGAGGATTGGATGCCATAAAACAGGTTATTAAGGGAAAAGAGAGGTAATAAAAATGAAGGTAAGATTATTGTCACTTAATGTTGACAAAAGTATGTCCTTCTCAAGATTTCAGGCAAGAATTGTCAGTTGCATAAAAGCTTATTCTGACAAAAGTGATTTAGAGTTTGAAACTTTTGAAAATATGAGAGATGTTTTCGGTGCACTTCAAGACGCACTTGTGAACGATGAACTCATTATTACAGCAGTTGATGTAAAAAATTATGTAAGATTAAAAAAGGCGTTTATTCAAGCATTTGAAACAGATATTGCTTATGACCCAACGGTACTAAATCTTCTTGAAAGTAATGAAGATATGGACGATAATGCCAGAAAAGATTTTTCTGCATTCCCTGAACCTGCAACTGTTTTTCCAACTAAAGACGGATTATATTCCGGTTTTGGTATTACAAATGGCAGTCAGTACATAATGTTACTTCCAATTGATAATGAGCGTATCAATGAGGTTTTAAGAAACGGTGTAATTCCATTTCTTTCTGATTGCAAAGAGGTCGTAAATGATGTTGAGTCACTTTCTTTTGTAAATGAAAAAATATCATTGGCAGTTGCAAGACTTCTTGAAAATCAGTCAGTTGTTGCAGTTAATGGTACACAAAATGCCGAAGTGCTTAAAAGCTGTGGCGATAATGTAGAAGGATTTGATGATGTATTCATATTCACACCCCATGTTGAAGATAAGGGTAACGTGAATGCTACAGAATATGCTGCACAACTTGCAAAGGTTAGTCTTGATTTATCATCGGCAAATATAGGCGCATCAATCAGCGATATATATACTTCCGGTGAAACAAAATTTGTATGTATAGCAGTTGCAAATGATGATTCTGCTGTTGTAAGAAAGCTTTATATTTCAGATGATGAAACCGAAGATGCATTTGTTGAAAGCGCTGCTGTTGAATTGATAGAATTAATCGGTGAAAAAGCATTGGGGCTTCGTAGTGTGGGCATTGAAATTGCGAGTGAAAAGAACACAATTCCTGAAGAAGATAAAAAGGCAACAGGTAAGAAATCAATGGCAATGTTTGCTGTTGTTTTAGGACTTATTATTCTTCTTTGTGCAGTTCTCGGTATCGTATATAAGGCTCAGGGCGAAAATGGTCCGTTAGCGGGTATATTTAATTCAGTTTTTGGTAGTGAAACTACAACAACTGAAACTACAACCGAGCCCTCAACAAGTGAAACTACAACCGAGCCGGAGCAGGTGGTAGTTAATGAAATGAAAATTTCAGAATTTATGTTGGCTGACCTTATTAAACTCGAAAAGCTTAAAAATGAAGAGGTAAGCACCGAAGAATCAACAGAGGCAGTAACTAATGAGTCAGATATAACAATTACTGAAAAAGACCCTGTAAAAGGTGCACCTAAAACAATGACTATCAATGGTCAAACAATTGAGGCTAAAGAGGCACTTGCAAGACTTGTAATGACTGAAATGGGCGAGGGTTATGATTTAGAAGCAATCAAAGCCCAGACAGTTGCAATATATACCTATCTCAAATATCGTGACAATGACTTTGTGATTGATGGTGTAGCATTGAGCGAAGATTACAATGATGAAGTAAAATCAGCAGTTGATGCAGTTTTCGGTGAATATCTTACATATAATGACGAGGTAGCCCTTACTCCTTATTTTGAAGTTGCGGCAAGAAAAACAACGAGTGGAAGCAACATCTTTTCAAAAAGTTATCCCTATCTTAAAGCTGTTGAACTTAAGGGTAATCCCGACGCATTGGTAAGCGATTATAAGATTGAAAAGGAATATTCATTGGGTGCAATGAAGGGAATTCTTCTCGATTATAAGAGTGACCTTAAATTAGCAGAAGAACCTGCAGCGTGGCTTGTAATTCAAGAGCAGGATACATCAATTTCATCAAGCATTGGTTATGTAACTAAAATGATGGTTGGCTCAGTTGAAATGTCAGGTATCGACTTCTGTATGAACGTTATTGGTAATAATGAACTTGCATCTCATTGCTTCACTATTGCATATAGTGCAACAAGTGAAGAATTTACAATTACAACATACGGCAAGGGCTTCGGTGTTGGTATGAGTAAAACAGGTGCAAATCATATGGCGGCTGAAAAGTCAAGCTATAAAAAAATTCTTTCAACATATTTTGACGGAACAAAGTTAGTCAAGGAGGAACAGGTATGAAAATTTTAGTAACAGGCGGAGCAGGATTTATCGGTTCACACACTTGCGTTGAGCTTCTCAACGCAGGGTATGAAATTGTTGTAGTTGACAATCTCTACAATTCAAGTGAAAAATCACTTGACAGAGTACGTGAACTTACAGGCAAGGATTTTGCGTTTTATCCTTTTGATATTCGTGACAAAGAGAATATGCGTAAGATTTTTGAGGACCATAAAATTGATGCATGTATTCATTTTGCAGGTCTTAAGGCGGTTGGCGAGAGTGTAAGAAAGCCGCTTGAGTATTATGATAATAACATTGGCGGAACTCTTGCTCTTTGCGAAGTTATGCGTGAATACGGTTGTAAAAAGATTGTTTTCAGTTCTTCCGCAACAGTTTACGGTAGCAGTAATATTTCACCTCTTAAAGAGGATATGAAAACAGGCGGAACAACAAATCCATATGGTACAACAAAGTATATGATTGAAATCATTCTTGACGATTTCCATAAGGGCGATAATGAATGGGCAGTAACACTTCTTCGTTACTTTAATCCAATTGGTGCTCATAAGAGTGGTAGAATTGGTGAAAATCCAAATGGTATTCCTAATAACCTTATGCCATATATTACACAGGTGGCAATCGGCAAATTGCCATATCTCAATGTTTTCGGTGATGATTATGACACACACGACGGCACCGGTGTGAGAGATTATATTCACGTTGTTGACTTGGCTCTCGGTCACGTTAAAGCAGTTGAAAAAATCCTCAAGGACGAGCCTTCAGTAAATGTTTACAACCTTGGCACTGGTAACGGTTACAGTGTTCTTGATATTGTAAAAGCATTTGAACAGGCATCAGGACAGAAGATTGAATACAAAATCGCACCTCGCCGTGCGGGTGACCTTGATGTTTGTTATTCTGACGCATCAAAGGCATTTAATGAACTTGGTTGGAAAGCTGAACGTGGACTTCTTGAAATGTGTGAAGATTCTTGGAGATGGCAGAGCGGTAATCCAAACGGATTTGAAGAATAATGCGTGTATTTGATTTTGACAATACAATTTATGAGGGCGAAAGTATAATGGATATATTTTTGTACTTTTTCAAAAAAGATACAAAAACCATTATCAAATTTGCACCTAAATTTATAAAAGATTTTATCCGTTATAAATTTGATAAAATCACTGTTGCAGAGGCTATGGCAAGTTATGGTAAAGCCTTCAAGGATTACTGCGAAAAGGCAGATGATATATATGGTGATTTCGAAAAGTATTGGGATAAAAATCAACATAAAATAAAACAATTCTATTTTGATATGCAGGATGAGAATGATATTGTAGTGTCAGGGTGTCCGTATTGTCTTTTAAAAATAATTTGTGACCGTATAGGCATAAAATATTATATTGGTTCCGATATTGACCCAATCAAAGGCGAAATCAACAGAATTTGTTATAAAGACAAAAAAATAGATGCTTTTCGAGAAGTTTATGGTGATGTAATCATTGATGATTTTTACACCGACTCAATGGCAGATAAGCCGATGATGGATATTTCACGAAATGTATTTATGGTCAAGGGTGAAAAAATCACCCAAATTAAAAAAGACGGTAAGCCCGTCAGTATATAGCTTAATATAAGAGTAGGTTGGGCAGTTGCGTAAGTTTTACTTATGAGGAAAGTCCGAGCATCATACAGCAGGGTAACGGCTAACGGCCGCCGAGGGTGACCTTAGGGAAAGTGCATAGAAAATTACCGCCGTATTTTACGGTAAGGGTGGAAAGGCGAGGTAAGAGCTCACCGGCGTTGCAGAGATGTAACGGCCGAGCAAACCCTACCCGATGCAACATCGACCGAAGTTGTCAGCTGGGCAGATACTTCGACGGATGGCTAAAGGCTCATAGCAATATGGGTCGCAGATAGATAATTGCCTTAAACGACAGAACTCGGCTTACAGACCTACTCTTATTTTAATTAAAATGCCTTGATAGTAATATCGGGGCTTTTTTAACATATTTTTGAGCATTCCGTATAATGTGTTGAGGTGATTTTATGCTCGACACATTATCAGGTCTAATATTTATGATGCTCGTACTAATCGGAACTGTTGCAATTTGCTATTATGTTATGTTAAAATTGTTATTACCGAAACGAAAACACAATTTCTATGTTTTTATTCCCTGTAACAGAAATTCGCAAAAGGTACGTGAATATGCCTGTGAGATGCGGGTGAAATTGAATTTTTTCGGTGATGAAAAAAACAGTAAAATTGTTGTTCTTGATTCAGGAATGAATGATATTGAACGTGAAAATGTTCAGTCAGTGTGCAAAGAAAGCAACGGAATTTATCTTGTTGATAAAAAGTATTTGAAGGATTTTTTAGATGGAAGAATTTGAAACCAAGTTGAAAATAAATGGTACAGTTACCGATATTACATACCGTAATGATGTTAATGGTTACACGGTTTTTTCTGTTGATAATGGTGATGAAGAAATCACTGTTGTTGGCACTACGGCAGATATAAAATTAGGCGACCGTGTTGAAATTGTGGGCAATTATACATATCATTCAGTTTATGGAAGACAGTTTAAGGCAGAAATGTGCACAGCACTATTGCCCGAAACGGTTGATGATTTATATCATTATCTTGCAAGTGGTGTAATAAAAGGTATAAGAGAGTCAACAGCGAGAAAGATTGTTGACAGATTCGGTGAACAAACCTTTGATATATTAGAAAATGAGCCCATAAGACTTGCAGAAATTAAGGGTATTTCAAAAGATAAAGCACTTAAAATCGGTAAAGAGTATAACAAACAATGCTCAACACGTTCATTGATTATGAAACTCTCAAGATATGGACTTAAAACCAATGAATGCATCCTTGCTTATGAAAAATTCGGTAATAATGCAGTTGAGATAATTGAAGAAAATCCTTATGTGCTTTGCGAGGGCGAAAATCGTTTGTCCTTTGAAAGAGCAGAGCAGATTGCTGATTTACTCCCCAATAAGCCTCAATCACAATATCGCACACAGGCGGGAGTTGTATATGTTATTACTCATAATTTATATAATGGGCATACCTGTGTACCATTAGAAAAATTATTTGTGCCATCAGGTGATTTGCTTGGGGAATCACGAGACAATATAGAAATCGCAATTGATGAATTGGTTTCAAAGCGCAGAATAATTGTTCAAAAAATTGGCAACAGAGATTTTGTATTCTTACCCGAGGCATATTTTGCCGAGAAAAATATTTCAAACAGAATGAAAGTACTTCTGAAATTCCCACCCGAAAATCCATTGAATGTGAAAGCCTATATAAATGCTATTGAACAAAGTGAGAATATCTCTTACGCTGAAAAACAAAAGGATGCAATTATAACTGCAGTTAACAAAGGCATTCTTATTTTAACAGGTGGACCGGGTACTGGTAAAACAACAACTTTAAATGGTATAATCAGTATGTTTGAAAAAGAACATTTAGATATTGCACTTTGTGCCCCAACGGGTAGGGCAGCACAGAGAATGGCAGAAGCAACCGGTCGAAATGCTACCACAATTCACAGACTTCTTGAGGTTGAGTGGGGTGAGGGTGACAAACCCGAATTTAAAAGAAATCTTCGTAACCCGTTAGATTGTCAAGCATTAATTATTGACGAAATGTCAATGGTTGATATATTCCTTTTTTCAAGTCTGTTAGAGGCTTTACCGTTGGGCTGCCGACTCATTATGGTGGGTGACAGTGACCAGTTACCATCGGTTGGTGCGGGTAATGTACTTAAGGATTTGATTGATACCGAATTACTGCCCGTGGTTGAATTGAAAGAAATCTTCAGACAGTCAATGGAGAGCAATATAGTACGCAATGCACATGCAATTGTTAAAGGTGAAAGAATTGAAACACAGTATAAAGATGGAGATTTTTATTTAATGCAAAGAAATTTCCCGCTTGATGCTGTGCGTACTATAAGAGAGTTATATACAAAACGATTACCCGATGCATACGGTTATGACCCTACAACTCAAATTCAAATTTTGTGCCCTTCAAAAATGGGGGATACAGGTATTCAAAATCTCAATAAAATGTTACAGGATGCGGTAAATCCATCATCGTCCGATAAAAACGAATATAACACAGGATATCGAGTGTTCCGCACGGGCGATAAGGTTATGCAGACTAAAAATAATTACAATATTCACTGGGAATCAAAAGATGATGAGGGCGACGGAATTTTTAACGGTGATATTGGATTTATAGAACTGATTGATATGCGAAATGATGCAATTGTAATTGATTTTGCAGGTAAAAGAGCAACATATTCTAAGGAACAATTACAAGAAATTGAGTTGGCATATGCCGTTACAGTACATAAAAGTCAAGGTAGTGAATTTGATGCTGTAATAATGCCCGTTATTGCTGTAAATAATAAATTATGCTACAGAAATTTACTTTATACTGCCGTTACAAGAGCAAAAAAACTTATGATTCTTGTGGGTACTGAAGCTTGTGTAAACAGTATGATTGATAACTGTAAAGCACAGTTGAGATATTCTGCATTAAAAAATTTTATGCTTGACAATGATTAGAATAGGTGTATAATGTAATCAAGCCAAGTAAATAGGCGAAGTGCCATAGAGATTTAATAGATTTTTTTGATGATTATTTATTTAAAAGATTTTATCTTAAATCAAAAAAGTTTGTTGCAGAACGAGGCATAAATTCGTAGGAATCCAAGCGGATTTCAAGAATTTTAACGAAGTTATGCGACAAAATCTTTGATTTAAGACTGTTAAATTTCTATGAAACTTCGCATTGGGTGCTGACGGTAAGTCGGCTGAGATTGGGGCTATTCCGCCCCTGACCATTGAACCTGATACGGATAATGCCGGCGTAGGAAAATCTTCATTCAGCCACGCACGACGTCTTGGCTGAATTTTTTATTTGGAGGAAAAGTGAATGAAAAAGAAAAACTTGTATTGGCTCGTTGAAAGTGCAATTATGATTGCATTGTCAGCAGTATTGGAACTTGTGTCAAAGTCAATCATTCCCGAATTAACTTTTGGCGGTCAAATCACGATTGTAAGTATGCTTCCGGTAATTTTAGTAGCTTGGAAGTATGGTTTGGGTAAGGG
This sequence comes from Candidatus Fimenecus sp., assembly GCA_045594885.1. Classification (GTDB taxonomy): domain Bacteria; phylum Bacillota; class Clostridia; order Oscillospirales; family Acutalibacteraceae; genus Fimenecus. The sequence continues at coordinate 18,768 of JAZNZJ010000012.1, forward strand.
TCTTGTTACAGGCTTCATCTACTCGTTGGTGCAGATGGTGATGGGCGTCAGCACAATCAGTAAAATGATTATGCCGTCATCTGACGAATATCTTGGTAGTTTGCTTAATATTGTACTTATGTTTACATTTGACTACATACTTGCATACACTGTTCTCGGACTTTCTGCAATGTACAAAAAAGCAATCAAAAAAGATTATGTGTCATTAGCTTTGGGTGCATTTACAGTTCTTGCGCTTCGCTATATCTGTCATATCATTTCGGGTTATATTCTCTTTGGTGCTTGGGCAGAATGGTTTTTCACACAAGAAGGCTTTTATTCTTGGGGTGAAACCATTATGAATACATTTAGTGGTAACGCATTGTCACTTGTTTACTCAATAATTTATAACGGATTTTATATGATTCCCGAAATTATAATAACAACTTTAGTTGCAATAGTAATCGGTAAAATTCCGCAAATAACCAAAACAAAAGCATAAAAACAACTCCCTTACTCACATAGAGTAGGGGAGTTTATTCTTATTCCTCAAAGTTTCTGTCAAAGCTTCTGTATTGTATTGCTTCCGTAATATGTTTTGTGTCAATGATTTCTGCATTATCAAGGTCTGCGATTGTTCGTGCAATTCTCAGCACCTTGTCATAAGCTCTTGCAGATAATGACAATTTTTCAAATGCGGTTTTTAAGATTAAAACAGCATTGTCGGTCATAACACAATATTTTCGTGTGCTTGACGCATCCATTTTTGCGTTGCAGGTGATTTTTGTACCTTTAAATCTCTGGTGCTGAATTTCACGTGCTTTATCAACACGTTTTTTTATTTCAGCAGAAGCCTCACCCTTGTGACTGCCTGAAAGATTTTCAAAATCAACAGGCGGTACATTTACATGAATATCCAGTCTGTCAATAAGCGGACCACTAACTCTGTTGAGATATCGTTGGGCAGCACCTACCGAGCATGAGCAAGGGCGGGTGGGGTGACCGTGATAACCGCAAGGGCAGGGGTTCATAGCGCAAATTACCATAACAGAACAAGGGTATTGAAATTTTGCAGCCGCACGTGAAATGCTGATTATGCCGTCTTCTATGGGTTGTCGCAATACTTCAAGTGTATTTCTCGTAAATTCAGGTAATTCATCAAGGAACAGAACACCATTGTGTGCAAGTGAAACTTCACCCGGACGAGGAATTGCACCGCCACCCGAAAGCCCTGCGGGGGAAACAGTGTGGTGAGGAGAACGAAATGGTCTTGAACGCAAAAGTGAAACACCCGAGGGTAATGCACCCGCAATTGAATAAATATTAGTTGTTTCAATTGATTCCTCAAAGGTCATATCGGGGAGTATTGACGGCATTCTTTTAGCGAGCATACTTTTTCCCGAGCCGGGAGGGCCGACCATTAAAACATTGTGTCCGCCTGCCGCCGCAACCTCAAGGGCTCTTTTAACTTCTTCTTGCCCTCTTACATCTGCGAAATCGGGAAGATTTAATGGATTTCTATATTCAAGATAATCTTCAGCAGTAACGGGTTTAATTAATTCAATATCAGTAAGATGCTTTAAAAGTTGAAAAACACTTTTTACAGGGTAAACCTCAATGCCATTTACAACTGCACCCTCACTTGAATTGTCAAAAGGAATAAAAATCTTTTTAATTCCTTCTTTTTTAGCACGTATAACCATTGGCAGAACACCGTTGATTTTGCGAAGCTGACCGTCAAGTGAAAGCTCACCGATAAATGCCATATCATCAGTAACACCTTTTAGTTGCTCATTGGCGCAAAGAAGAGCGATGAGAATTGGCAAATCATATAAAGGACCTTCTTTTTTTATGTCCGCAGGGGCAAGGTTTACGGTAATTCGGCTGACGGGGTATTGCAAATTTGCATTTTTTATAGCCGAACGCACTCTTTCTCTGCTTTCAGACACAGCGGTATCGGGCAATCCAACAATATCAAATCTCGGTAATCCGCCTGAAATGTCGGCTTCAACAATCACCTTGTATGATTCCATACCGAAAACACCAAGACTGGTTACTCTTGCAAACAAAATAATCACCTCTGTATGATAATAAAAACATTATAATCAAAATAATACTAATTTTCAACAATTTTTAATTATATATTCTGTATTTACTTTTCGCATTATTTGGAGTACAATATATTTAATAAAAATTGGGAGGTCTTTTTGTGAACGATATTAAAAAACTTTATGAGCAGTGGCTTGATTGTGCAAATGCTGATGAAGATATTATCCCGGAACTTCAAAGTATAGCGGGGGATGATAATGCAATTCTTGACCGTTTTTATAAAAATCTTGAATTTGGTACTGCAGGGTTACGTGGCGTAATCGGTGCGGGTACAAACCGAATGAATGTTTATACAGTTAATCAGGCAACTCAGGGACTTGCCGATTATCTCAATTCTAATTTCGAAAATCCATCTGTTGCAATTGCTTATGATTCAAGAATTAAATCTGAAAAATTCGCTAAAAGTGCCGCAGGTGTTCTTGCAGCTAATGGAATAAAAGTTTATATTTATCCGGAATTAGTGCCCACACCAATGTTGTCTTTTGCTGTTAGAAGACTCGGTTGTGATTCGGGTATTATTATTACTGCAAGTCATAACCCGTCACAGTATAACGGTTTTAAATGTTATGACCCCAATGGTTATCAGATGACCGATGAAGCTGCGTCAAAAACATATGATTATATTCAAAATATCGATATGTTTTCAGGCGTAAAAACAATGGATTTTGAAGATGCACTTGCAGAAGATATGGTTGATTTTATTGAAGATTGGCTTGTTGATGAATTCTATGAGAAAGTTCTTTCTGCTTGTGTGAATCCTGATAGCATAAAAAAAGTAAATCTTAAAGTAATTTATACACCACTCAATGGTGCGGGTAATAAGCCTGTACGCAAGGTTCTCAAAAAAGCGGGAATTAAAGACGTTGTTGTGGTTAAAGAGCAAGAAAAACCCGACGGAAATTTCCCAACCTGCCCATATCCTAACCCCGAAATACGTCAGGCATTTGAATGTGCAATTAAAACGGCAGAGGGTAGCGATGCAGATTTGCTTTTAGCTACTGACCCCGACTGTGACCGTGTTGGTATTGCGGTACGTGATGGCGACGATTATGTGCTTATGACAGGTAATGAAGTGGGTGCAATGATGTGCGAATATCTTCTTTCAAGCCTTAAAACACAAAACAAATTGCCCGCAAATCCAATTGTTGTAAAGAGTATTGTAACTACACCGCTTATTGAGGCAATAGCAGGTTCATATGGTGCAGAGGTTGCTGACTTGCTCACGGGCTTTAAATACATTGGTGAGTTAATTACCAATCTTGAACAAAAGGGTGAGGAAGACCGCTTTGTAGTTGGTATGGAAGAATCTTACGGTTATCTTCGTGGAATTCATGCACGTGATAAAGATGCTGTTGTGGCATCATTGATTATCTGTGAAATGGCTGCTTATTACAAGCTTCAGGGTATATCACTTAAAGAGTTTATGGATAGTATTTATAAAAAGTACGGAATGTATCTCAATACTGTTCTTAACTTCTCTTTTGAGGGTGCAAGTGGAATGCAGAAGATGAGCGATATTATGACCTCACTTCGTGCAAATCCTTTAAAGTCAATCGCTGAAAAGTCAGTCGTAAAAGTTGCTGATTATATGAGAAGCATCGCAAAGGATGTTGTAACGGGCGAAGAAACTGAAATCACCTTGCCAAAATCAAATGTGCTTTCTTACACTCTCGATGACAATAGTAAACTTATTATTAGACCATCGGGAACAGAACCTAAAATTAAAGCATATATTACTGCATTCGGTTCTTCAAGGCAAGAGGCAGAAGCAAAAACAGATGTTTTATCTGCAGAAATATCACAATTGTTAGGAAAGTAAAATATGAAAAGAGAAACAGTTATTAAAGCAATAGCATTATTTATGGCTTCACTTATGGTTTTAAGTACGGGTGCAGTGCTATTTCAATTATTCGTTTAAAAAAATATGTTTTTATGCCGCAAAATCTTTTGTGGCATTTTTTATATGTATATTTATTAGTTTTATACAAAAAATTCTGTTGACTTTTATTTTTTTTGTGATATACTTATGTAAAGTATAAGTTATGTTTATGAATTTTTGAGGTGGTTTGTTGAGTTCCTTATACAACAGCACGGTTGATGATAGTGTTCTTGTAGAGCGTGCTAAAAGTGGTGACAGTGAATCACTCAATGTTTTGATTCTTCGCCATTCTGACAAAATTTTGCTCAAGGCTTCATCTTTTAAAAATTTGTATGGAATTGATAATGATGATTTATATCAAGAGGGTATGATGGGCTTTATTGCCGCTGTTTATTCTTTTGATTGTACCAAGAATACAAAGTTTTCAACATATTCAATGACTCTTGCGGTCAGAAGAATGTTATCTACTTTACGAAAATCAAAAGATAAAGAGCCGTTGCTCAGTGCATACATTTCTTTAGAAGAAAGTTGTGATATGCTTTCATATTCGCCTACACCTGAAGAAATAGTTCTTTTCAATGAAAAGATTGATGATATTGTTAAGTTCGTTGAAGAGAATTTTTCAAAAACCGAGAAAAAAGTGTTTCGACTTAATCTTCTTGGTCTTACATATGCTGAAATTGCGGAAATTCTTGAATGTAGTGAGAAATCAGTTGATAACGCACTGCAAAGAATAAGAAAGAAAATTCGTAATATCAAATAAAAATGCCCACTGGGCAAAAAAATAGTGAGGTAGCAAAATGTACGAAGACAAAACTCTCATCTGTAAAGTTTGTGGCAACGAATTCGTTTTCACAGCAGGTGAACAGGAATTTTATGCTGAGAAAGGACTTGTTAATGAGCCTAAGACATGCAAAGAATGTCGTATAGCACGTAAAAATGCTAAAAATGGTGCAAGAGAATATCATATTGATGTTTGCGCATCTTGTGGTGGCGAAGCAAGAGTTCCTTTTGTACCAAAGGGCGACAGACCTGTTTATTGCAGCGAATGTTTAGCAAAAATTAAAGGTGAATAATCTATAAATTAAGCACGGAGTTTACTCCGTGCTTTTTGCATAAATAATCATATTCTCGGTAAAATATTGACGGGAGGATTATTTATGATTTTTTTAAAAGCATTTTTAGTTGGTGGTATTATCTGTTTAATCGGGCAATTGCTAATAGATTTAACTAAACTTACACCTGCACGTATATTGGTTACATTTGTTGTTTTAGGTGTGGTACTGGGTGCTATCGGAGTTTATCAACCACTTGTAGAGTGGGCGGGAGCAGGGGCTACTGTGCCATTGACAGGATTTGGTAATGCGTTAGCACAGGGCACAAAAGAAGTTATAAGGCAAGATGGTGCAATTGGTATTATTACGGGTCCATTGACCTCCTCTGCTGCAGGTATAACTGCCGCCATTGTCTGCGGTTTAATTGTATCTTTTGTGACACGACCAAAATCAAAATAGTATTTTTCCATAAAAAAACAGGACTGAATATTCAGCCCTGTATATTTTTTTGTGTAATTTTTATGCAACTGTTTCAGAAACAAAGGCATCATCACAGTATGAACAAGAAACATAATTTTCTGCGTCATTACCGATTACAACCTTTTTACTGTCAACATATTTTTTGATAAGAACATAAGCAGCAACCGCAACAGCCGCAATTGCAGCAACAATAGCAATAACTTTTAAAGCCTTTTTCATAATTGTAACCTCCAAAAAATCTTTACAAAGATATTATACATAACAATATGTTAAAAGTCAATATTATTTGCTGTAAAAAGAAAAATGCCGAAGACTTTCGTCAACGGCAAAGAACTGCGTAAAAAAACTACATAAAATTAAGCCTTGTTAAGCTTTGTAACGAGAGCAGACTTTTTACGAGCTGCATTATTCTTATGAAGAAGACCCTTAGCAGCAGCCTGGTCAATTTTCTTAACAGCAACCTTAACAAGTTCATCTTTATCTGCAGCATTAGCTTCGATTGCAAGGTTAGCCTTTTTAATAGCTGTTTTAAGAGCTGAGTTAGCAGACTTGTTACGCTGAGCCTTTGTCTTGTTAACGAGAACACGTTTTTTAGCTGATTTAATGTTTGGCATATTCGTTACACCTCCTTCACATTTACAGATACATATGTTACCACGAAAAAAAACAAAAATCAAGTTTTTTTTGAAAAATGACTATTATTTTTTAAATTAACCAATAATAAAATAAAAAATAAGGTGAAGAAATGAATTGTAGAACGGATATTGCTCTTGAAAGACAAGAGATTAAAGGCGAAAATTGTGAAGGGGTACGGGTGAAAAAGAAAAAAGTCGGTACTGCCGAAATCACTGAAGTGAATATTTTTAATGAACAGGGCGAAAAAAATCTTGGTAAACCAATGGGTAAATACATTACAATCGATTTGCCTGAATTTTCCCACGAAAGCGAGTTACTTGACGGCAGATTAAAAGCATTAACTGAATCATTGAAATCAGTATTACCTAAAAATGTTAATAATGCACTTGTGGTCGGACTTGGTAATGATAATATCACACCGGATGCATTAGGCCCATTATGTGCAGAACAGATTTTCTCAACCCGCCATATTGATAAAGAATTCAGTAATTATCTTGGAATTAAAAATCTTGTTTCAGTTTCATCGGTATCAACGGGTGTTCTTGGTCAGACAGGAATAGAAACGGCTGAGTATATCAAAGGCATTACCGACTTTGTAAAGCCTGGTATTGTAATTGTTATTGACGCTTTGGCGTCACGACAACTTTCCCGATTAGGTAAAACAGTGCAGATTTCAGATGTGGGCATTACTCCGGGTTCAGGAGTGGGAAATCACAGAAAAATAATTGATAAAAAAACTTTGGGAATACCCGTAATTGCAGTAGGTGTGCCCACGGTTGTTGATGCAAATACAATTGTAAAAGACTTAACAGGAAAAATAATAGAAGATGACATTACAGATGTAATGATGGTAACACCAAAAGACATTGACACAGTTATTTCAAGAGCGGCAAGGTTATTGTCATTGAGTATAAATTGTGCATTACAACCCGAATTGAATCCTGATTTCTTTTTAGCTATATCATAAATTTTAATTTTGCCTCATAACATTTTATTAGAGAATTTATGAGGTGATTTAAAATTGAGAAAAGGGACAAACCTGAAAAGTGAAATATGGAAATTACTAATAAAAGGAATTATTCCTGCGGTTATTGTATTAGCATTTATATTTCAAGCGCCGCTTTTAGTAAAAGAAACTTCATCAGCTAATGAAGTAAGTCAAGAGGACAATACCCAATTGGATATAAGTGGTAAATTTAGCGACAATGAGTTAAATGATACCAATAGTATCTACGTTTGGTCAAATATCGGGTATGAAACACCTGAAGATATAAAAAAATTAATGGAAAGTGTTAAAGATGATTACGAAAAACTATCTTGCGACGGAAAAATACTAAGTTATGATTATTCAAAGCATAATGCTACTGCCGAATATGATGGTATATATTTGAGAAACACAACCAAAACTTATTCAGTTGATATTGGAAAAATGCTCAATAAAAAGGTCTATGCTTCAGTTTCGCAAGAGAGTCCAACGGTTTTGATTTATCATACACACACATCTGAAAGTTATGAATTACTTGAAAGAGAATATTATGCAATCTCAAGAAGCTCACGTAGTTTGGATTCTGAACAAAATGTAATAAGAGTTGGTAAAGCAATAAAATCAACATTAGAAAGCAACGGATTTCAAGTAATCCACGATGAAACAGTTTATGATGAATCAGTAAATGGTGCATATGAAAGGTCGAGAAATAGAATTACGGAGATATTAAAGGAAAATCCGTCAATTCAAATAGTGCTTGATATTCACCGTGATGCTATTTATATGAAGGACGAAACACGAATTAAAACAGTTACTGAAATAAACGGCAGAAAAGCCGCACAAATAATGATAACTACCGGCTGTGAAGACGGAAATGTTAGCGGTTTTCCTAATTGGGAAAAAAATCTCACCTTTGCATTAAACTTGCAGAAAGCATTGGTTGATGATAATCCAACCTTAATGCGACCATTATTATTCACAAGCAGAAAATATAATATGGATTTAATGCCATGTGCGTTGCATATTGAAATAGGAACTGACGCAAACACTTTAGAAGAAGCAGTTTATTCAGCAGAAATTTTTTCTCAGTCTTTGTCAAAATTATTAAAGGAGTATATAGTCTAATGTCTGAATTGTCAAAAATACTAAAAACATATTATTTATCGGTAATAATAACCGTGCTCACAACACTTGTTTTTTGTGGCATTTTTATTGCACAGGCAAATACTGATAAAATGCTATTTGGTTAAAACATAATATTGCAATAATGACTTTTGCGGTGTATAATTTATCTATAATGTTTAGAAAGGTATATACGCAAAAGTCTTTTTTGCGTAGGTGTATTTTATGAATTTTACAGATATTAATAATAACGGACTCGTTGAGGGCTTTGCAGTCATAAAACAGTGCGACAAAAAAATGGCTAAAAATGGTAATACATATCTCGACCTTGTGCTTTCCGATAAAGATGGCGAAATATTCGCAAAGCTTTGGGATTACAATGAAGCTGCTCACGGTAAATATGAAACCGATATGTTTATTAAAGTGAGAGGTGTTATCTCACAGTACAATGGTCACGACCAGTTAAAAATTGAAAGAATACGTCCTGTTGCCCCAAGTGATAATGTTGATGTTTCAGATTATGTTAAATCCGCAGATTATACGGGCGAAGAAATGTATGGTTTTCTTCTTAATACAGTTAACGGATTTAAAGATGAAGAATTGAAGAAGATTGTAACCTATCTTCTTGAGAATAATAAAGAGAAAATACTGTATTTTCCTGCAGCATTTCGTCTTCACCACGCAATTCGTTGCGGACTTTTAATGCATACATCATCAATTGTTAAACTTTGTGAGTCGATTTGTGTGGTTTATCCTTTTGTTAACCGTGAATTGTTAATTTCCGGTGCAGTTCTTCACGATATTGCAAAAACAATAGAATTTGATGTAAAAGATACGGGTATTGCATCGGGCTATACAGTAGAGGGAAATCTTTTAGGTCATCTCGTAATGGGTGCAATGATGGTTAAAGAAGCAGGGGAAAAGTTGGGTACTGATAGTGAAAAGTCAATGCTTTTACAGCATATGATTTTATCGCACCATGGTGAGCCTGAATTCGGTGCGGCAGTAAGACCATTATTCCTTGAAGCAGAGCTTCTTTCACAGCTCGACTTAATGGATGCACGAATTTACGAAATTATGGATGCAGTCAGCGGAATAAATAAGGGCGAATTTACAAATCGCCTTTGGGCACTTGAAGACAGAAAATTCTATAAATACAACGATGCAACCTTAAAGGTTGATATTTTATAATATTATTATGATTTTTTTAGTATTTTTTAGTTTGTTAATCGGTATTTTGCTTTTAATTATTGCTTTTTATAATTTTATTGTTTTCGTTGGGTTTAGAAAAAACAATGTTAAGAAAGTTAATGGTTATTTGCAAAGTGCAAAAAGTGAAAAGAATGTTTTTAAAGGTGGAAGAAACGGCAGATGGCATAAGAATTGGGTGAACTATGTCTATTCATATCGTGTGGCTGGAAAAAAATATACCATTTCTGGCGGAATTGGGGGTACAAAACAAAATTTAAACACTACTGTGAAAGTCGTTTATCAGAAAAAACATCCCCAAAAAGCATATATTAAAAAGCTAACTTTTCCTATGCAGATTATATATGCAGTTCTTGTTTTGGTCATAGCATTGATGTTTGTTATCCCGTCAATTTTATATTTAATATAATGTCTAAGGCGGAGATTTTCTCCGCCTTAATAAATTCTTAATAATTTACTTACTTTTATCTTAATTCAAATTATTCTAAAATACCGTTGGAGGTTGAAAATATGTATAATATTTTAGTTTGTGATGATGAAAAAGATATTGTCAATGCCCTTGATATTTATCTTAAATCAGAGGGGTACAACACAATTCTTGCCTACAACGGTTTAGAAGCCTTTGAAAAGGTGCAAAACGAAGAAATTCACCTTGTGTTAATGGATATTATGATGCCTGTTTTAGACGGCATTAACGCAATGGTGAAAATACGTGAAATCAGTAATATTCCCGTTATTCTGCTTACGGCAAAAGGGGAGGATACTGATAAAATTCTCGGGCTTAATGTTGGTGCTGATGACTATGTCACAAAGCCTTTTAATCCCGTTGAGCTTATGGCACGTGTAAAATCACAATTACGTCGATATTTGATGCTCGGTGGTGGGAAAATCAGTTCACAGAACATTCAAATAGGCGGAATTGAACTTGACGATACCGCTAAAAAGGTCACCGTTGACGGTGAAAAAGTTTCACTAACACCAACTGAATATGATATTTTACGTCTGCTTATGCAAAATCCCGATAAGGTCTTTTCACCACGAGAAATTTACGTAAAGGTGTGGAGGGATGACCCTTACGGTGGAGAAAATACAGTTGCAGTACATATTCGTCATCTCCGTGAAAAAATCGAAATCAACCCTGCCGAGCCACGCTATTTAAAGGTAGTATGGGGGCAGGGGTACAAGATTGAAAGAGGTGTGAGATAATGAATTTGAAAAGTAATTTTATCGTTAAATGTATAGCAATAGTTCTTTTTGCAGTTTTTTTAACCGCTACATTACTGTCATCTGCTTGTCTTATCTTCGGTATAGGCTCAGGTGCGTTTGCAATTGAAACAGAACAAAAAGAATGTAAAAAAGAGATTTTAGAGAGTATGCTTTGGTATCCCGCAAGCAGTATTAGACGTGATTTAAAAGATTTTGCTGAACTTGAAGATATTCCTTATGAACACTACAATATTTATCATTCTGAAAATGTTCTGTATGAAATAAAAAATAGCGAAGGTAAAGTTGTTTATTCTAATTTAGATGGTACGGAAGGTGATATTCACATTTACGATGAATATTCTTTTTCTTTCTTAAGAGAGGAATACAAAAATCAAGCAATACCTACAGATGAACTTTATGAAGAAACAACAACTCTTGAATATGAGATGGGTGGTAATGAGCCTGCAACTGGTGTTGAGGTTGTATTGAAACCAAACGATAAATATTATGAAGAAAAGAATTATTCCGTCGATATTTATTTAAAAGAAAATCTAACTGCCAACGACACTTTTTACTATGCTTCAGAATTCTTTGATTATGTTGCCGAGCACAAAACAGTCTTTACACCAATCGCAATAATCTCTGCTATAGCTTCGCTTGTCTTATTTATATTCTTAATGTGTGCATCAGGTCATAAAGAGGGTGTTGAAGACATACATATTTCTCGTTTTGACCGTTTTCCTGTTGATGTTTTATCAGCAGTTTATATTGGTTTGACTGTGCTTTTAGGATGTGGAATATTCTGGGTATTTGAAACCATTTTAGATGATATGACACAGTACTATTACGATGTAACACTGGGTGTGGCAATACCGTTCTTGGTCGGCCTTTGCATTATCGGTGTAGCACTTGATTTTGCACTTTTGGCAATTCTTTCAATGACCTCCGCAGTACGTCTTAAAACCCGAACATATATTAAATCAACTTTGATTTTTATAGTACTTAAATTCCTTTTCAATTTCTTAAAATGGAATTGGAAAAACATCTGTAAAATCTGCAGAAAATCAGTTGATTTCACAGGTAGAATATTACGTAAAATTCCACTTGTGTGGAAAACTATTTTAATTGTTATTGTACTTGGCTTTTTGGAAATACCCATATATGTCATATCCCATGACTGTGGTTTTCCGCTTTGGTTTATTTTTAATGTAGTTTTAGGTGTTATTATAATCCTCGTTGCAATTCTTCTAAAGGACATCAAAAAAGGCACAGAAGAAATTGCGAAAGGTAATATTTATAAGAAAATAGACACTAAATATATGTTTCTTGATATTAAAGAACACGCAGAAAATATCAATAATATCAATGACGGAATTGCAAAAGCAGTTGCAGAGCAAATGAAATCTGAACGATTCAAAACTGAACTCATTACAAATGTTTCGCACGACATCAAAACTCCATTAACATCAATTATTAACTATGTTGATTTGCTTGAAAAGGAAGAAATTAAGAACGAAACTGCAAAAGAGTATATTGATGTGTTGTCCCGACAGTCTGCGAGGCTTAAAAAGCTTATCGAAGACTTGCTCGAAGCCTCAAAGGCATCTACGGGAAACATAAGTGTTAATTTGACTCAATTTGAATTGGGAATTCTACTTACTCAAGCCCTTGGCGAATATGAAGAAAGATTTGCAAAAAATAACTTACAAATAGTTCTAAACAAAACCGATGAAATGTTACTCGTAATGGCAGATAATCGTCATATGTGGCGAGTTTTTGATAATGTTCTCAACAATATTGCAAAATACGCACAACCAAACACAAGAGTGTATATAGATGCTAACCGTAAAAACGATATTGCCGAAATTAGTTTTCGCAATATTTCAAAAGATGCTCTCAATATTTCGGGCGAGGAGCTTATGGAACGTTTTGTACGTGGTGACAGCTCACGAAATACCGAGGGCAGTGGTTTAGGACTTTCAATTGCAAAATCTCTTACAGAAGTACAAAATGGTAATCTCGACATAAAAATCGATGGCGACCTCTTTAAAGTTCGTTTAGCATTCCCATTAAGTGAATAAATTTCTCAACAAAAAACGCGCTTGACTAATTAGTCAAGTGCGTTGCTCTTTTTAAATATGCATTTCATTGCTGGTCCGCCCAATTATAATTTCTCAATTCACCACTTTCCAGCAACTGTGGGTAATCCCATTGCCTTAATGTTTCGTAAACTCCAATTGCAACTGCATTTGAAAGATTAAGACTTCTTGCCTCATCAATCATTGGAATTCTCACACATTTGTCAGCATTTTCAAAAAGCAATTTTTCGGGTAATCCCGCAGTTTCCTTGCCAAAAACGAGATATGTATTGTCAGGATATTTCACATCGGAATGTCTTTTTTGTGCTTTTGTTGAAAAATAGAAAAAATTTCCGCCCTTATTCTTCTCAAAAAACTCTTCCATAGTATCATAATAAGTAATATCAAGCAAATACCAATAGTCAAGACCTGCTCTTTTAAGTTTTTTGTCATCGGGAGTAAATCCCATTTTACCCACAAGATGAAGTCTTGCACGTGTTGCGGCGCAAGTTCTTGCCACATTTCCCGTATTCTGTGGAATTTCAGGCTCAACCATTACTATATTAAGTGTCATTTTTATCACCTTTATTTTTCAAATTATTTCTAAATCAAAGTATAACATTTTTAGAAATAATTTTAAATACAAATTCATAATTTTTTTATTTCTTTTTCTAAAAATATTATTGCTCGCAAAATTTAATTTGTGAGTAATATGGTTAAAGGAGGAAAAATTATGGATAAGAAACAGGTTGGAAAAGCCGTTGGTGCAGGTATGCTTGCGGGCTCAGCAGCTCTTGCTATGACGACTGCAATGAGCAATAATTCAACAAAGAAAAAGATGAAAAAAACAGCTAAAAAGGCAGTAGATACTTTTTCAAACGTTGTAGATAATATGAGCAATATGATGAAATAATGGGGCGAGAATAATGAAATATATTAAAATTATTTCTCTTATTTCAATATTGTTTTTATTATGTTCATGCAACAGACCACAATACGAACAGATTGATATTATAACAGAAAACAATCAGACAACAAATCAAGATAGTAAGATTTCACCTGAAACGTCAGTTTTACCCGAACCTATGGCAGAAAAAGAAAGCCTGTCAACAAAAAAGATTTCTCATAGCTACGGTGTGGCAAAAAACGGTACGGCAAACGAAATATCAATAAATGCACAAAAATATTTTGAGAGTAATAATTTCGATGCGTTTTGCCTAGATGCAAAAACAAAAGAAAAAGTTCTTTATCTTACTTTTGATTGTGGCTATGAGAATGGTTACACGTCAAAAATTCTTGATGTGTTGAAAGCAAAAAATGTAAATGCCACGTTTTTTTGTACGCTTCCACAAGTAAAAGCAGAACCCGAATTAATAAAAAGAATGATTGATGATGGGCACATTGTTGGTAATCATTCGGTAACGCATCCTTCTTTTGCAGAAATTACTCGTGAACAAATGATTGAAGAAATAAACGGAATGAATTTATATCTTGAAGAAAATTATAATTACAGTGAACCCTATTTTCGATTCCCGAAGGGTGAATATAATGAGGTTGCGTTAGAAACAGTGAGTTCATTAGGTTTTAAGAGTGTTTTCTGGTCTTTAGCTTATGCTGATTGGGATTTGAATAATCAAAAGGGGTCAGATTACGCACACGATACAGTAGTGTCAAGACTTCATCCCGGTGCAGTAATTTTATTGCATTCAGTATCTCCCGATAATGCAAATGCACTTTCACAAATAATCGATAGTGCAAGAGCACAGGGCTATGAATTTAAGTCTTTAAGAGATTACCCGAATTAACAAATTTTTTCAATAATAAAAAACTTTTATCAGTTAACACTACTATTGCAAACGCAATTGATATAAAATTTGATTGATAAGGGGTGTATTCAGATGTCAAGAGGTAATAAGAACGTAGTACCAGAGGCTCGTGAAGCTCTCGACCGTTTCAAGATGGAAGCAGCTTCAGAAGTTGGCGTAAATCTTAAGCAGGGCTACAATGGTGACCTTACTTCAAAGCAGGCAGGTAGTGTCGGCGGTCAGATGGTTAAAAAGATGATTAAGTCATACGAAGAAAATATGAAATAACCTTCTAAATTAGAAGAGCCCGACGGGAATACTCGTCGGGTTCAAATTTTATAAATTTTTTCAAAAATAATCATAAAAACTATTGGAAAAATTGATATTATGTTATATAATATTTTAAATATATATGTATAAAGGGGAGGTAGGCACAATGGCATCTAAATATTCTGTTTCATTAGAAAAAATAATCAATGAATTTAGTTTTGAAACCATATATTTACCATGTGACGCATCTGAACTTTCAATCACTTCGCAGGAGGTTAATCGTCCCGGTTTGTTACTTGCCGGTGCGGACGAATACTTTGACCCTGCACGTGTTCAATATCTTGGACTTTCTGAACTTGAGTTTATAAAATCCTTCAGTAAAGAAAAGCAACTTGAATGTCTTGACAGACTTTTCAGTAAACAACCTCCCGTTGTAATTATTACAAGAAGTCTTGAACCTCTTGACGGAATGTTGGAGTATGCAAAAAAATACCGTGTTCCAATTTTGCGTACTGCAGAGGCAACATCTGCAAGTATGTCAACACTCATTTATTTCCTCGGTACTGCATTAGCTCCACGTATTACACGTCATGGTGTTCTTGTTGAAGTTTACGGTGAGGGTGTACTCATAGTCGGTGACAGTGGTGTAGGTAAGAGCGAAACCGCAATAGAATTAATTAAACGTGGTCATCGTCTTATAGCTGATGATGCTGTTGAAATCAGAAAAGCATCTGCAAAGACACTTGTAGGTTCTGCACCCGATAACATTCGTCACTTTATTGAGCTTCGAGGTATTGGCATTATCAATGCACGCAGAATTTTTGGTATGGGTGCTGTAAAAATGACCGAAAAAATAAATATGGTTATACAGCTTGAACCGTGGGACAATACAAAGGTTTATGACCGAATGGGTCTTGACAATGAGTACATAAATATTATGGATGTTAAAATTCCGCTTACGGTTGTTCCTGTAAAGCCTGGACGAAATCTTGCAATTATTATTGAATGTGCTGCTATGAATAACCGTCAGAAAAAGATGGGCTATAATGCAGCAAGAGAATTGCTTCATCATCTTGGTATGGATGATAGTTATGAGCCTAAAGCTCATGAAATTGACATCTGGCAAAACTACTAAAGAAAGAGGTTATATTAGTGTACAAAAAAGTTGCTTTATATGCCAAATCCATTGGTGCAGAGGTTGTTGAAAATGCATCTATGAGTAAATATACAAGTTTCAAATGTGGCGGTAACGCAAGTTTTTTGATTATCCCTGAGTCACTTGAACAGATTAAATTGATTCTTAAAAAGGCTTCTGATAATAATGTAACTCCTTTGGTAATTGGTAATGGTTCAAATCTTTTGGTTACTGATGATGGTATTGAGGGAATTGTAATTAAAATAGGGTCGAAAATATCTAATATTGAACTTGTTGACGATACTACAATCCTGTGTGAAGCGGGCGCTTCAATGAAAAGTCTTTGTATGTTTGCACTTGAGAACTCGCTTTCGGGACTCGAATTCGCATATGGTATTCCAGGTACTCTCGGCGGTGCTGTTTATATGAATGCAGGTGCGTATGGCGGAGAAATGAAGGACGTTTTGTTCAAATGCACCCATATTGATAATAATGGCAATGTTAACTCATTTGATAAAGATAATTTGAATTTAGGCTATCGTCGTAGTGTATATACAGAAAATGGTTATACAATTCTTTCTGCTGTTTTAAAGCTTAGAAAAGCAGATAAAACAGAAATTAAAGAGGCGATGGACGATAAGCTACGCCGAAGAAAAGAAAAGCAACCTCTTGAATATCCAAGTGCGGGAAGTACATTTAAACGTCCCGAAGGATATTTTGCAGGTGCACTTATTGAACAAAGTGGGCTCAAGGGTTATACAGTGGGCGGTGCTCAAGTTAGTGAAAAACACGCAGGTTTTGTAATAAATAAGGGCGGTGCTACTGCAACTGACATAATAAATCTTATTGCTGATGTGCAGAAAAAAGTATTTGAAAATTCAGGCGTCCACCTTGAACCTGAAGTGAAGATAATAGGAAAGAGATTGGGATAAATATATGCAGGTTGTAATTGTTACAGGAATGTCCGGTGCAGGAAAATCACGAGTAATTGATACTTTAGAAGACATCGGATTTTTCTGTGTTGATAATATGACTCCAAAATTGATACCAACTTTCGTGAAGCTTTTGCAGGATTCAGCTGAAGTTCGTGAAAAAGTTGCGTTGGCATCTGACATAAGACTTGGTGGCTCATTTTCGCATCTTTTTAATGCTCTTGAAGAACTTAAAGAGATGGAATGTGATTGCAAGGTGTTATTCATTGATGCTGATAATGATGTTATATTTAGACGCTATCAGGAAACTCGCAGAAAGCATCCCCTTGCTAAAGATGATACTCCACAAGGATTGCAAGAAATTATTGCCCAAGAAAGAGAAATAATAAAAAACGCACGTGACATTGCCGATTATGTTATTGATACATCATTATTAACTACATCACAATTAAAAGAACGTGTTGCAAAGCTCTTTCTTGATGACGTATCAAACACAATTAAAATTACTGTGAATTCATTTGGTTTTAAATATGGAACACCTAAAGAATCTGATTTGGTATTTGATGTGCGTTGTTTACCCAATCCGTTTTATGTTCCCGAACTAAAACATCAAACAGGGCTTGAGGCACCGGTAAAGGATTATGTTATGAGTTTCAAAGAGGCTCAAGGGCTTGTACCTAAACTTCTTGACCTTGTTAATTATTTAGTTCCTCTTTACAGAGAAGAAGGTAAGAGTCAACTTACAATTTCCGTGGGTTGTACTGGCGGTAGGCATCGTTCAGTAGTTTTTGCCGAACTCATTTATCAGAGTATTAAAGAACTTGGATATAATATTTCTGTTTATCATCGTGATATTCATAGGTAAGGGTATATAAAATGTCTTTTTCAGCAGATGTTAAAAACGAATTGTTGTCATATGAAGTAGAGAATGATTGTTGCCTGCATGCTTTTGCATACGGGATGATGTTATTTTCTCGTGCCTTTTCATATTATGATATTTCTTTGATGACAGAACATTGCGGTGTGGCTGAAAAGTATTGTGAACTTATGAAAACAGTTTGCAAGGTTACTCCTAAAGTAACAAAGTCAGATGCAGGCAAATATAAAATCGAAGTACTTAATCAATCTGAACGCACAAAAATTCTTAAAACTTTTGGATATGAGAATAAGGGCGGCACTTTACGTCTTAACTGGAGCAATATTTCCGATGAATGTTGTAAAACCGCATTTTTAAAAGGTGCATTTTTAACTTGTGGCACAGTTAACGACCCTAATAAGAATTATCATTTCGAATTTGTTGTCCCGTATCTTAATCTTAGCAAAGATTTAAAACTTTTCATAAATGATTATGATGATTTTAATGTACAGCCCAAAGCCATAACAAGAAATTCTACATATGTGATATATTTTAAAGACAGCGAATCAATTGAAGAGTTACTTACGGCTATGGGTGCAGTGAATTCTGCACTTGAGCTTATGGGTGTAAAAATGTATAAAGATGTTCGCAACAATGTGAACAGAAAACTCAATTTTGAGAGTGCGAATTTAGATAAAACCATTGATGCTGCAGGTAGGCAGGTCGATGCAATAATATTTATAAAAAATAAGGTTGGTCTTGACTATTTGAGCGATGAATTAAAGGAGTTAGCAGAATTAAGATTGGAAAATCCTGAAATTTCATTGAGAGAATTAGGTGGTCTTCTTACAAAACCCATATCACGTTCAGGGCTTAACCACAGATTAAAAAGAATTTGTGACATTGCCGACAGTTTAAAATAATAGGTGATTATATGCGAAAATCTCAAGAATATACTGTTTCATTTGAAACTAAAAATAAATCAAAACCCGGTTTTTGGGGCGTTGTTTATGAGTGGCTCGATTCTCCACTTTATGCAATTATACTGATTCTCTTGCTTTTTACTTTTACGTTCAGAATCGTGGGTGTTAACGGGGAATCAATGTGTCCCACATTGTCAAACGGTGATTGGCTTACGGTAAGTTCTGTAAATACAACAATTGAAAATGGTGATATTGTTGTTGTTACACAACCTAATGCACTGAATGAGCCGTTGATTAAACGTGTCATTGCCAAGGGCGGAGATACAATAAATATTGATTTTTCTACCGGTGAGGTAACTGTAAACGGAAATACTTTAAATGAACCGTATATTGCAGAAGCAACCCACAGAAAAGGTGATTTCAACGGTCCTCTTGTAGTTCCCGAAGGTTACTTGTTTGTTATGGGTGATAATAGAAACAATTCTTTGGATAGCAGATTTGAAACAATTGGGTTAATTGACGAAAGATATGTGCTTGGTGTTGCACAGATTCGACTATTTCCCTTTAATGATTGGAAGATAAACGATTATGAATAAAAATAAACTTTTAAATAATGTATATGAGTTTGCATCGATTTTAGTGATGTCTTTAATTGCTATATGCGTAATATTTACATTCTTTTTTAAAATTTCCACCGTGGTTGGTGAATCAATGGAAAATACATTACTTAATGGTGATACCGTTATTATCAATGCAATTGAAAAGGATGTTGAATATGGCGACGTTGTTGTTATATCGCAACCTAATATGTATAGTAAGGTGCTTATTAAACGTGTAATTGCGGTTGGCGGTCAGACTGTGGAATTTGACCGATATTCCAGTAAAGTTCTTGTAGATGGCAAAGAAATTGATGAGCCATACATCAAAGAGGCAATGAGATTTACTTATTTAATGCATAATACTTATACCGTGCCTGAGGGTAAAATTTTTGTTTTGGGTGATAACCGAAATAGGTCGGCTGACAGTCGTGACCCAAATGTTGGTTTTGTTGATGAGAGATATGTGTTGGGTAAGGTTTTGTACAGACTGGGTGATAAAGAATTGTTTAATTCAGATTTAAAGGGGTTTGAAAATGGCTGATAATCAAAAACAAGTGGTACAATGGTTTCCCGGTCATATGGCTAAAACCCGACGTCTTATAAAAGAAAGCCTTTCACTTGTTGACGGGGTTACTGAAATAATTGATGCTCGTATTCCTTATAGCAGTTCAAATCCTGAGCTTGAAGAAATGGTAAATAATAAACCTCGTATTGTTCTTCTTAATAAATGTGATTTAGCTGACAAGAATACAACTAATCAATGGGTTGAGTATTATAAGAAAAAGGGGATAAAGGCAATTCCGGTTGATTGTCGTACGGGCAAAGGGTTAAATAATTATATTGTTGCAGTCCGTGAAGTGTTAAAAGATGTTATCAAGAAAAATGAAGACAGAGGAATGCCCGGTAAAGCATTAAGGATAATGGTTGTTGGTATTCCTAACACGGGAAAATCATCATTTATCAACAGAATGGCAGGTTCAGCAAAAGCAAAGGTTGCTGACAAAGCAGGTGTTACAAGACATAATCAATGGTTTCCAATTGGTAACGGCATTGAATTGCTTGATACCCCCGGTGTATTGTGGCCTAAATTTGATGACCCTGTAGTGGGCGACAGACTCGCATTTATCGGCTCTGTTAAAGATGAAATTCTTGACGCAGAAACACTTGCGGTAAGACTGCTTGAGGTAATGAAAAAAGACTATCCCGAAAGACTCACTGAAAGATATAAAATTACAGATTTTCAAATGAAAGAATCTTGGGAAGTTCTTGAGATGATTGGCAAAAAACGTGGTATGATGATTAAAGGCGGAGAAATTGATTATGAAAGAGTTTCAGTTATGCTTTTAGATGAATACCGTGGTGGTAGGCTCGGCACAATTTCCCTTGAAAGACCGGTGATGTAAATTATGGATTACTCATATGAAAATAATGCCTTGTTAAAGGGATATAAGACTATATGCGGAATTGATGAGGCGGGTAGAGGACCTCTTGCAGGTCCGGTTTATGCCGCTGCAGTTATTTTACCATTAGGATTAGAAATTGATGGACTTAATGATTCAAAAAAACTGAGTGAAAAGAAACGTGAGCAACTTTTTGATGTTATTTGTGAAAAAGCAATTGCATATTCTGTTGGAATTGCCACAGAAAAAGAAATAGATGAAATTAATATTTTAAATGCAACATTTCTTGCTATGAAAAGAGCGGTTGACGGGCTTTCTGTTAAGCCGGATTATGCATTGGTTGACGGCAATCGTTACCCTAAAATCAAAAACGATTTTAAAGAAGAAGTTGTTGTAAAAGGTGATGCTAAAAGTATGTCAATTGCGGCTGCATCAATAATTGCAAAGGTCAGTCGTGACCGTTTTATGCTTGAGATGACCGAAAAATACCCTGAGTATTGTTTTGAAAAACACAAGGGCTACGGCACAAAATTACATTACGAGAAAATACTTGAATACGGACCATCACCAATACATAGAATGTCATTTCTCAAAAAGTTATATGGTGAAAAATAATGGATTCATCACTTTTAGGCAGATTTGGTGAAATTTTAGCTTCAAGGTATCTGCGTAAACATGGTTATGTTATTCTTACTGCTCATTACAGTTGCAGGTTGGGTGAGATTGACCTTGTTGCAGAAGATAAAAAATATATATGCTTTGTCGAGGTTAAAACCAGAAGCGAAAATATGAAATATTCTCCGGCAGATGCAGTTGATATTTCCAAAAGACAAAAAATCATATCTTCATCAAATATTTATCTTAAAGATTATGTGGAAAAAAGGCAGCCAAGATATGATATTATTGAAGTCTATTTTGAAAATGATGAGCCTGTTAGAATAAATCACATAAAAAATGCATTTGATTCTTATGGCAATTAGTGTTGAAAAACATTTTTTTTTATGTTAGAATACCACACGAAAAGGAAGTGTTTATAATGTTTTATACAAGTACGAGAGATAAATCAGTTAAGGTAACCGCTGCAGAGGCTATTGCAAAAGGAATTTCATCTGAGGGTGGACTTTTCGTACCTACAGAAATACCTGCAATTTCACTTGATTTTATTGAAAAACTTGTTCCAATGTCATACATTGAAAGAGCAAAAGAGGTTCTTCGTCTTTATCTTACAGACTTTACTGAAGAAGAACTTTCAATGTGCGTTGAGGGTGCATATAAAGCGGGTAAGTTCAGTTCAGAAAAAGTTGCACCTTTATATAAATTATCAAATACCGCAAATGTTCTTGAACTCTGGAGAGGACCAACTTGTGCTTTCAAGGATATGGCTCTTCAACTTCTTCCGTATCTTCTTACCGTTTCGGCAGGTAAAACTGTTAAAGATACCGAAATTGTAATTCTTGTAGCAACATCGGGTGATACAGGTAAAGCTGCTCTTGAAGGTTTTGCTGATGTACCAAATACGAAAATTCTTGTATTTTATCCTGTTGACGGTGTTAGCCCAATGCAGAAACTTCAGATGACAACTCAAGAAGGCTCAAATGTAAGTGTTTGTGCAATTGAGGGTAATTTTGACGATGCTCAAAGCGGTGTTAAAAAGATTTTTACAGATAAAGAAATTGAAAAGAAATTCAAAGAAAACGGACTTGCATTTTCTTCAGCAAACTCAATTAACTGGGGGCGTCTTGTTCCACAGATTGTTTATTATGTATCTGCATATTGCGATATGATAGAAAATGGTGAACTCAAGGTGGGCGAAGCAATGAACGTTGTTGTGCCAACAGGTAACTTTGGTAATATTCTTGCTGCATATTATGCAAAGAGAATGGGTGTGCCGGTTAAAACACTTATCTGTGCATCGAATGCAAATAATGTTCTTACAGATTTCCTCACAAGTGGTACATATGATAAAAACAGAGACTTTTATTGCACAACATCTCCATCAATGGATATTCTCATTTCAAGTAACCTTGAAAGACTTTTATTCCATCTTTGTGGTGAGAATGATGCTCAGGTTGCGGAGTGGATGTCATCACTAAACAATGATGGTAAATATACTGTAACTGATGACGTTGCTGATAAAGTAAGAGCATTGTTCTCTGCAGGCTGTTGTGATGATGAAAAAACAAAGGCAACTATTGGTAAGGTTTTTGCAGACAAGAATTATCTCTGTGATACTCATACTGCAGTAGCAGTTAAAGTTTATGACGATTATGTTGAAAAAACAGGTGATACAACTCCGACTGTTATTGATTCAACTGCTAATCCATATAAGTTCTCTGCAAGTGTGCTTTCAGCAATTACTGACGAAATTAAGGCAGACAATGAATTTGATATGGTAGATGAATTGTTTGAAAAATCAAAAGAGCCTGTTCCACAGCAACTCGCTACTCTTAAAGGCAAATCACCTCGTTTCACAGGTGTTGCAAAGAAAGAAGATATGAAGCAAGTTGTATTTGATATGTTAGGCATTTAATTTAATAGTATTCTGCGGAAACCCGATACACATGTTTCAGGTTTCCGCATTTGAATTATTTACATTCAGCCTTCATTCTGAAAGTAGCACAACGTGTATCGTCACAACAACAAGCATTCTGAGTGCCTACTTTTATCTCATTTGCAGTGCAATTCATGTGTCCGTCGTTGTAGGTGCAATGGTGTGCATCACAAGTAATGTTTCTGTTCTTATCCATTTTATTTACCTCCTTTCAAATATATTTTTTGAAAGAATACGGCTATTATTCATAGGAGTTTTTTATGTCTGTTTATGTAATTGGTGATACTCACCTCTCTTTTTCTGTTGATAAACCAATGGATATTTTTAAAGGTTGGGATGATTATGCTTTACGTCTTGAAAATAATTGGCAACGTCTTGTAATGCCTGAAGATACAGTGATTATAAATGGCGATGTTTCCTGGGCGATGAGTCTGCAAGAAGCAGAAAAAGATTTTAATTTTTTAAACAGATTGAATGGTACAAAAATTATATCTAAAGGCAATCACGATTATTGGTGGAATACTGTCACCAAAATGGAAAACTTTTTTAAAGAAAAAGGTTTTGATTCAATAAAAATTCTTCACAATAATGCTTATAGAATTGGCAATATATCAATTGCAGGAACACGTGGCTGGTTTTTTGATGCAGAGAAAGATAATGCAGATAAAGTGATGGCACGTGAGTGTGCAAGACTTCAACGTTCAATTGACGAGGCACAAAAACTTGGTGGTGAGGTGGTTGTGTTTTTACATTATCCACCCGTAAGCTTAACAAAAGATTGTGAACCGATTTTTGATGTGCTTAAAAAGAATGAAATTAAAAAATGCTATTATGGGCATTTGCACGGCGGTGCAACAAAATTCGCATTAAATGGTGAAAAAAACGGAGTAAATTTTCGTCTTGTTTCTGCAGATTATCTTGAATTTTGTCCATATCTTGTCAGTTTGGATTAATTTTGATAATAAATACTACTATTTTTCGCAAATGTTATTGAAAAAACTTAAGGAAAATATTGTAATTAATTTTATTCTATGATATAATATCGTGAATATTGCGGTATGGCAAATTAGTAAACAATAGTATTCAGGAGGAATATTAAATGTTAAAATCAACAAACAAAGTGGAAACAAATGTTTTCGAACTTGAAATCACAATTGACGGCGAAAAGTTTGAGGCTGCTATTCAGCAGGTTTATCTCAAGCAGAGAAAGAATATCGCTGTTAATGGTTTCAGAAAGGGTAAAGCCCCCAGAAAAATGATTGAAAAGATGTACGGTGAAGGTGTTTTCTATGAAGATGCACTTGAACTTGTATATCCTGAAGCTGTAAGTGACGCTATCACTGAGTCAGGTCTCGATGTAGTTGGTTCACCTTACGATTTCGAAATTCCCGAAATCGGTAAAGATGGTGTTGTAATGAAATTGAAGGTTGCTGTAAAGCCTGAAGTTAAGCTTGGCGAGTACAAGGGACTTTCTGCAACAAGACCTTCAGTAAAAGTATCTGCTGACGAAGTAAAAGCTGAACTTGCAAATATGCAAGAACAGAATTCACGTATGATTAACGTTGACAACAGAGCAGTTAAGAAGAACGATACAACAGTTATCGACTTTGAAGGTTTTGCTGACGGTGTAGCATTTGAAGGCGGCAAGGCTGAAAAATATGAATTGGTTATTGGCAGCGGTTCATTTATTCCAGGTTTTGAAGACCAGATTATTGGTCACAAAATTGGTGAAGAATTTGATGTAAATGTTACTTTCCCATCAGAATACCACGCTGACAACCTTGCAGGTAAAGAAGCTGTATTTAAGGTTAAACTTCACGAAATCAAGAAAAAGGAACTTCCTGTGCTTGATGATGAGTTTGCAAAAGACGTTAGCGAGTTTGATACTCTTGACGAACTTAAAAAGAGTGTTAAATCACAGCTTGAAGAAAAGAAAAAGGCTCAGGCTGATGACAAGGTAACTAACGAATTATTTGAAACAGTTGCAAATGGAATTGAAGTTGAAATTCCTGATGTAATGATTGAAAGTGCAATTGATGATATGGTTAATGAGTTTGACTATAGACTTCAGATGCAGGGACTTAGCCTTGACACATATATGCAATACACAGGTATGGATGTAAAGACATTCAGAGAAGGTTATAAAGCTAATGCTGAGGCTCAGGTTAAACTTCAACTTGCTTTTGAAGCAATTGCTAAGGCAGAAAACATTGAAGCATCTGACGAAGAAGTTGAAGCAGAATATGACAAACTTGCTAAGACATATGATATGGAAGTTGAACAGGTTAAAAAGGCTGTTGCTCCAAAGTCATTAACAGCAGACATTGTTTCAAGAAAAGTTGCTGATTTAATTAAGGCTGAAGCAAAGATTTCAGACGAAAAAGCAGCAAAAAAACCTGCTGCTAAGAAAAAGGCTGAAGATGGTGCAGAAGAAAAGCCTGCAAAGAAGCCAGCTGCAAAAAAGACAACAAAGAAAAAAGCAGACGAAGAATAATCAGTCATTAATAATTATATGTATAGATATTAAAGAATTGTCCTATAATCAAAGGGCGATTCTTTAATACTTTTAACGGAAACAGGAGGTTTTATTATGGCACTTGTACCATACGTTGTCGAACAGACAAACAGAGGGGAAAGACAGTACGATATTTTTTCAAGACTTCTCAATGATAGAATTATCGTTTTGTCAGATGAGGTAAATGATGCAACTGCATCTTTGGTGGTAGCTCAGCTCTTGTATCTTGAGGGTCAGGACAGTGAAAAAGACATTAGCCTTTATATTAACAGTCCGGGTGGTTCAGTTTCTGCAGGCCTTGCAATTTATGATACAATGCAGTATATAAAATGTGATGTTTCAACTATTTGTATGGGTATGGCAGCAAGTATGGGTGCATTTCTTCTTTCATCAGGTGCTAAGGGCAAGAGATATGCATTACCAAACAGCGAAATTATGATTCATCAGCCATTGGGCGGTGCACAGGGTCAGGCAACTGATATAAAAATTGCTGCAGAGCATATTCTCAGAACAAGAGAAAAACTCAATAAAATTCTTGCAGAAAACACAGGAAAACCGATTGAACAGATTGCTCTTGATACAGAACGTGATAATTGGCTCTCTGCACAGGAAGCAATGGATTACGGCATTGTTGATAAGGTCTTCTATAAGAGATAAGGAGCTTGTTTATGGCAAGAGAAAATGATAAGGAAAGAGCTGTAAGATGTTCCTTTTGCGGAAGAACACAAGAACAGGTTGAAAAACTTATTGCCGGTCCGGGTGTTTATATTTGTGACGAGTGTATTGAACTTTGCTTGGGCATTATTGATGGCAGGTCAGAACCCGATTACAGAAAAAATGTAAAAAAGCAAAAGAATGATGAAAAAGTTCTTCCAAAACCACAAGAAATTAAGGCTAAACTTGACGAATATGTAGTAGGTCAGGAAGAAGCAAAAAAGATTTTAAGTGTTTCTGTTTATAATCACTATAAAAGAATATACCGTGGTCAGAATGCAAACGTTGACATTCAAAAGAGTAATGTTGTTCTTTTAGGTCCTACAGGCGTGGGCAAAACTGCACTTGCACAGACCCTCGCTAAAATAATTGATGTACCTTTTGCTATTGCTGATGCAACAACTCTCACTGAAGCAGGTTATGTTGGTGAAGATGTTGAAAACATCTTGTTAAGACTTATTCAGGCTGCTGATTATGATGTTGAAAAGGCTCAATACGGCATTATTTATGTTGATGAAATTGACAAGATTGCAAGAAAGAGCGAAAATCCATCTATTACACGTGATGTAAGCGGTGAAGGTGTTCAGCAGGCACTGCTTAAAATTCTTGAAGGTACAGTTTCAAACGTACCTCCTCAGGGTGGCAGAAAACATCCGCAACAGGAATTCATTCAGATTGACACTTCTAATATACTTTTTATTTGCGGTGGTGCATTTGACGGAATTGAAAAGATTGTTGAAAAGAGAAGTGGAAATTCAGGTCTCGGTTTTGGTGCTGAAATAAAGAATAAAGCAGAATTTGAAAAAGAAGATGTTTATTCAAAGGTAATCGCACAGGACCTTGTTAAATTTGGATTAATTCCTGAATTGGTAGGTCGTGTTCCGGTTATAACTGCTTTGAAACAGCTTTCTAAAGAAGATTTGATTAAGATTTTAACAGAACCTAAAAATGCTCTTATAAAGCAATTTAAAGCATTATTTAATATGGATGATGTTGAACTTGAGTTTACTGATGATGCTCTTATGGCAGTTGCTGAAAAAACACTTGAAAATAAAACGGGTGCAAGAGGACTTCGTGGCATAATGGAAAGTGTGCTTATGCCTATTATGTACGAAACACCATCGGATTCAACAATTTCGAAAGTTATTATTACTCGTGATTGTGTAATCAATAACGGTAATCCTGAAATTATTTATAATAATATTAAAAAGAAAAATGCTTAAATAATAGTTTTGAAAAGCCACGGTTTTATTCCGTGGCTTACAATATATTTGGAGTGTAAAATGAAGGTTAAATCGACATTTTTATTATTTTTAACGGCAATAATATGGGGCTTTGCATTCGTTGCACAAAGAGTGGGTGCTGATTTTGTAGGTGCATTTACTTTTAACGGAATTCGCTTTTTATTGGGCTCGTTATCATTAATTCCCGTAATTTTAATTTTTGAAAAAGAAAAATATAAAAAAACAAAAATGCTAAAAACATTTACTTCTGCACTATTGGCGGGAGTTGTTCTGTTTATAGCTTCCACACTTCAGCAATTTGGAGTTGAGTTGACAGGTAGTGCGGGCAAAGCGGGATTTTTAACAGGCTTGTACATAGTTTTAGTGCCGATTTTAAGATTGTTTATGGGCAAAAAGACTAATATCTTAACAGTGTTTGGTGCGGTTTTTGCACTTGTAGGATTGTTTTTACTTTGCATGAATGGCGATAAAATCAGTTTCTCTATCGGTGATATTGTGCTGATAATTGGTGCATTTTTCTGGGCATCACATATTTTAATAGTTGATAAGTTTGTCAATGATATAAGTCCATTAAAATTTAGTATGTTCCAATTCTTTACTTGCGGAATATTAAGTATGATATTTGCATTGTTTACTGAAAATATTGAGATTTCTGCAATAAAAAGTGCAGGAATACCAATTCTCTATGGCGGTATTATGTCGGTAGGTGTAGCTTATACTTGTCAGATTTTAGGTCAAAAAAATTCTGACCCGACTTTTGCGTCAATTGTCTTTTCAACTGAATCGGTATTCAGTGCGATAGGTGGCGCTTTAATTCTAAATGAGATTATGTCGGGAAGAAGTTACCTTGGTTGCATATTAATGTTTATCGGCATTGTTTTGTCACAATTAGATATAAAAGAAATAAAGAAAAAACTCAACTTAACCAAACAAATTCAAAAATGACACATTTATTACATTTTACACAATCATATTGACATTTTACATCTTATTAAGTACAATAACGACAAGTAGTGAAATCCTTGTTGGAGGATAAAATGGATATATTGCATAAATTTCAAAAAACAATAATTTTCATAATAAAAGCTACAATGTATGTTTGCTTAATATGGACATTTTTTATAGTGTTCAGTACAGAATATGAATGGCTTGTTCGTCCTTCAAGAACAACGGGTGTTACTTTTGTTACATTCTGCGTACTTGAGGCTGCTTTGGTGTCTGTTTACGGCGGTTATGCTTTGGGCAGATTTAAAAGTAAACCCATTATTATTTCTCTGTCAATTTCAACAATTTTGACTGACCTCGTAACTCATTTGCAGCTTTGTATTATGAATGTCAACGAAAATAATAATGAGTATTTTGTATATGAAGCACCGCATTTACTTTTGTTAGTTATGATTATTCAGGTTTCGCTGATAATTCTTTTTACTTATTTCGGTCATATGGTTTATTTTACAATAAATCAACCCGAAAAATGTTGCGTTATTACCAATTCTGAAGAATCGTTAAACAATATTATGCCAAAAATAATGCGATATAAAAAGCAGTATAATGTTGTGGAAATGTTGCATTATTCTTCAAAACGTGTGTTTGATGTTATCAATGATTGTGATACGGTTTTTCTTTATGACGTACCCTCAAAAGAAAAAGTCATTTTAAATGAGTATTGCTATGCAAACAATAAAAACATTTATTTTAATTTTGAAATGAATGACGTAGTAATGCTTGGTGCAAAAACAGCAATGTTAGATGATAAACCATTGGTATCTGCTGTTGTGCGTGACCTTACATTTGAACAGAAAGTGGTTAAACGTACAATGGATATTTTAATATCAATAGTCGGTCTTGTTGTTTGTGGTCCGATTATGTTGATTTGTGCAGCACTCATCAAAGCAGAAGATGGTGGCAAAGTATTCTTCAGACAGTTAAGAGCAACAAAGGGCGGTAAATTGTTTAATGTTTATAAGTTCAGAACAATGAGTGAGAATAATTCTGTTAACCGTTCCGTAACATCAAATGACGACCGAATAACAAAGGTCGGCAAAATATTGCGTAAATACAGAATTGATGAATTGCCGCAGTTATTTAACATTCTTAAAGGCGATATGAGTGTTGTTGGCCCACGTCCTGAAATGGTAGAAAATGTTGACAAATATACTCAAGATTTACCTGAGTTTTCTTATAGATTAAGAGTCAAAGGTGGATTAACCGGTTATGCTCAAATTGCAGGTAAATATAATACTTCACCCAAAGATAAATTGGTGCTTGACTTGATGTATATTGAAAAATACAGTCTTTTGTTGGATTTCAAACTTATTCTACAGACAGTTACTGTATTGCTCAGAGCAGGTGACAGCACAAAAGCATTTGGTAAAAAAGAAAATAAATATCATTTTACTGATAAATAATTTCAAAAGCTTCAGAGTTTCTGAAGCTTTTATTTATATAAATAGTTGTTAAGAGTTCGGTTTTGTGTTATACTAAATAAAATATTGTTTAATGGTGCCAAAAATGAATCGTAATAAAAATTTATTTAATGAAAATAAAAAGAATACAAGTAATAGTAATTTTAAATATTTTATTATTGCTTTTTCTGTGTTTGTATTAATTGTTGCAGTTTTTTCTGTTGTTTATTTTATGTACTCCCTTGATTTCGATTTTAATAATATTGTTGACAGCACTACGGAATCAACATCACTTAATAGTATTGAAGATTCTACAAATATACTCTCTGTTGAAACACTGTCCGGAAAATCCAATATATTATTCATCTGTGAAGAAGATGAAAATATAGAATTAAGTTTTGTGGTTGCGACCGATTTTGATTCTAAAAAAATGAATGTGCTGTCAGTTGTTATTGATAGTGATTTATATAAAGAAAATTCTGTTAATGGTGCTAAGTTATATATTGAGACTAATTACGGAATAAAAATCGACAAATATGTCATCACTAATAAAACACAAGCAAAAGAAATTTTGTCTTTGTTTGACGGGTTTAGAGTTAATGTAGAAAAAAATATTGATTATAAGTCAAAAGATTTTAATCTTCAACTAGATGAAGGATATCAATATTTATCATCAGAATTGATATTTAATTATTTGCTTATAAGCGACAATTCTACAAGAGAAACAATATTTTGTGATTTAATTAATTCTGTTTTAAAGAAAGAATACATTGACAATTCGCAGAAGTTATTTACATCATTTGTAAGAAATTGTGAAACTGATATTTCAGTAATTGACTATTCTGAAAATATAGAAAATCTCAATATTTATGTCAACGCAAACGATAAGTTTTTACCTTTGCCTTGGAGTGATAAACAATGAATAAAAAGCGAGTAGCAGGTTTTATTTTAATTGTTGTTTTTGCGTTTTCAATGCTATTTGGCAACACTATTGCAAACGGAATAAATGATTACATTGATTACAAAAAAATAAATGATGATATGCCCAATACAATTGAAAGAGAGTATTTTAATGAAGAATTGGGTTACAGAACATATTACTATTATAATAATCTGACAGATGAACAAAAAACGGCATATATAACAGTTTTTTCTCAAATGATTGGTTTTCAAGAGTCGAGAAGAATCGCAATCAATGCAGATGATATTGAAAAGATTTTTGTAGCAGTTCTTTATGATAATCCTCAGATTTTTTGGGTGGATTCAAATTTTAAATATTATGATTATGAAGGCTCGGTACAATTGAATCTTACATACAGAAATACCCAAGAAGAAGCTGACGAAATCAATGAAAATCTTAATGATAAGATTGCACAGATTATGTCATCAATGGATAATAACTTAAGTGATTATGATATTGAAAAATATCTGCACGATTATGTATGTGAAAATACGGTCTATGATGAAGCGACATTAGGTAAAACGGGCGATACGGCATACAGTTCACTTCTTGATGGTAAAACTGTTTGCGAGGGTTATGCAAGAGCAATGCAGATTTTGCTTGACCGTGCAGGCATTAAAAATTATGTTGTGATAGGTGATGGTGTAACCGAAGAGGGAACAAACGCACATATGTGGAATATCGTAGAGATTAATGGTGAGAATTACCACCTTGATGCTACATGGAATGACACAACTATTGATAATAGATACGGGTATCTGTATTTTAATGTTACAGATGATTTTATATCGAATGACCACATAAACATTGTTCCTGCTGATAATAATTGCACTTCAACAAAATACAATTATTACATGATGAATAACTTGTATATAGAAAATTTTGATAGCCTAAATGATTTGATTAATCCCGTTTCAAATGCCTTAAAAAATGGCGAAAACTTTGTTGAAATTCTTTTTTCAAATGAAGAAAATTTGAAAAAAGTTATAGGAATAATTGAAAAAGATAATTATAAATTCTTTAAATTCATTGAGAAAACTATTAAAAATAGTGGCAGAGATTTCTCAATGGAAGAAATTGAATATTTGACTATTGATGAACACAATTATTTATGTTTGATTTATAAAGAAGGTTGATGTAATGGATAAAGAAAGAATAGAAAGAGCTTTTAGAGAGATTCTTATTGCTATTGGCGAAGACCCTGACCGTGAAGGCTTGGTTGAAACTCCAAAACGTGTAGCAAATATGTATGAAGAAATATTTTTAGGACTAACAGAGAATCCCGAAAAGCATTTAAAGATGTTTCGTGAAGGTCAAAGTGATGAAATTGTAATTGTACGTGATATTCCAATGTATTCAATGTGCGAACATCACTTTTTGCCATTTGTAGGCAGAGCACATATTGCATATATTCCTAATGATGATGGTCTTGTAATTGGGCTCTCAAAACTTGCAAGAATTGTTAACAGCTATGCTCGTCGTCCTCAATTACAGGAAAGACTTACAGCACAAATTGCAGATTTTATTCAGAAAGAAATGAATCCTAAAGGTGTTGCGGTTGTAATTGAAGCAGAACATCTCTGTATGACAATGAGAGGAATCAAAGCGGCGGGCTCACAGACTCAGACATCTGCTTTGCGTGGAAGTATAAGAAAGGATGCCCGTACAAGAGCTGAAGTTATGACACTTCTGGGTAGCAAATGATGTTTTCAGGTAAAGATTTTAGTTTTCCGTTAGGTAAAAAAACCTACATTATGGGAATTCTCAATGTTACGGCTGATTCGTTTTTTGACGGTGGTCTTTACAATACACCTTCAAGTGCTCTTGAGCATACAAAAAAGATGATTTCAGAAGGTGCGGACATAATTGATATTGGTGCACAATCAACTCGTCCGGGCTGTACAAGACTTTCTGCCGATGAAGAATTGTCAATTATTAAAGAATACCTTCCAATGCTTTACAATGAAACGGGTGCTGTTATTTCTGTTGATACATTTTATCCCGAAGTAGCCGAATACGCACTTCAAAATGGCGCTTCAGTCATCAATGATGTTAGCGGTTGTTTTAATGATAAAATGGCAAAACTTGTTGCTCAATATTGTTGCGGTTGGGTAATTATGCATACCGGTGGTGGAGATGCTCAAACTGTACCCCAATATGAAAAAAGTGTTACTGAAGATGTAAATTCCTTTTTTAATGGTATTCTAAAAAAATGTGAACAATACGGTATCGATAAAAAACAGATAATGCTTGATATTGGTATAGGCTTTGGTAAAACATATGAGCAAAATATTGAACTTATAAAGAACGTTAAGCAACTAAAAATTAAAAATGTTGCACTTTTAACGGCTCTTTCGTCAAAACGTGTTATAGCAACAGCGACAAACACTGACGGTTATGATAGAGTTTACGGCACAATTGCCGGTAATGTGTTGGCTGTTAAAGGTGGCACTGACTTTATAAGAGTGCATAATGTTAGAGAAAATGCTTTAGCTGTAAAGATGGCTGACGCAATTATCAGGGGTTAATATGGATAAAATTATTGTTAAAGACTTAAAACTTTTCTGTTATCACGGAGTAAATCCTGAAGAAAAAATTGACGGACAGAATTTTATATTTGATATTGAAGCGGATATCGATTTGTCAAAACCTTGCGTAAGTGATAATGTTGATGATACTGTAAGTTATGCTAAAATTATTAAAACAGTACGTCGTGTTGCACAGAGTGAAAAGAATGATTTGCTTGAAAGAGTGGCGCAAAGAGTTGCAGATGAGATTTTAAATGAATTCAAAAAAATAGAAACAGTTAAAATTCTGTTAAAAAAGCCCGAAGCACCAATTAAAGCGGACTTTTCTTATGTTGCAGTTGAAATCGTGAGGAAAAGAGTATGAAGGCATATCTTGGAATAGGTACAAATTTAGGCGACCGAATGCAAAATCTTGCTGATGCGATTTCATCAATTAATCTTTTGCCTTTTACCAAGGTTGCAGACTGTTCAAATGTTTATGAAACTGACCCTGTTGGTTATGAAAATCAAAATGATTTTTTAAACATTGTTGTAGAAGTTGAAACTGGACTTAATTCTGACAATCTTCTCGGTGCGGTACTTGGTATTGAAGCGGGATTGGGCAGAGTTCGTACAATTAAAAATGGACCTCGCATTATCGACATTGATGTGCTTTTATATGAAAATGAAATCAAAAATACTGAAACATTGATTTTGCCACATCCTCGAATGATGGAACGTGATTTTGTTTTAAAACCATTGCTTGATTTGAATTTTGAAGATGTATTAGAACGAGAAAAAGTTGAAAAAGCTCTTTCAAATAATGGTGTGCGTTTTTACTGTTCAAAGGAAAATTTATATTGATTTTATAGGTGGCTTATGAATTACATAATAATGGATTTAGAGTGGAACAATTCTTATATGAAATCCGCTGAAAAGTTTATAAATGAAATAATTGAAATTGGTGCAGTAAAACTTGACGAGCAACTGAATATGGTTGACACGTATTCATCTCTTGT
Source organism: Candidatus Fimenecus sp. (assembly GCA_045594885.1). Taxonomy (GTDB): domain Bacteria; phylum Bacillota; class Clostridia; order Oscillospirales; family Acutalibacteraceae; genus Fimenecus. The sequence goes on from JAZNZJ010000012.1 coordinate 53,342, forward strand.
AAAGCCGGTTGTGTCAAGAAAATTGCGTTCAAGAATTAAAAACCTAACACACATTACTAACGAAGATGTGCGTAATGCCCAACCTTTTTCTACTGTTATTAATGAGTTTGCAGAATGGGCGGGTGCTGATTCGATTTTTATGACTTGGGGAGACACCGATATTCGCACCTTGCAAACTAATTTTAAATATTTCTTAAAGACCAATAGTGTCGATTTCATAACTCAATATGTTGATTTGCAGCGTTATTGCCAATGCTTTATAAATATGGAAAATGTTCAGCAGGCAGGGCTTTCCTATGCAGCAGAATGTCTTGAAATTGACCCTGAAAAGTATCCGCATCACAGGGCGCTTGATGACAGCCTTCTCAGTGCGGAATGTTTTAAAAAGGTGTTTAATAGGGAAAAGCTTAATGAGTTTATAAAGATTTGTGATAAAGACTTTTATGCACGTCTTAATTTCAAACCTTATGTTATAAAAAATAAAAACGACCCACTTATTGATAAGAATTTATTTAATTGCTTTTGTGATATTTGTGGCGGAAAAGTTGAAACAAAGAAAAAATGGAAATTTGTTAATCAATCATTCAGAGGGATTTTTTATTGTCCTGAATGTAAACGTGAATTCAAGGTAAGTCTTCGTGTGAAAAAGTTTTATGACCGTTTAGATATAAAAAGAAATTATTCGGAAATAATTCATACAACAACTGAAGGTGAGGGGAAGCTTTTATATGGCATCGAAGAAGTTGATTAAATTCAGATTAAAATTTATTTTGGTTTTAAGTCTTATTGCTCTTACTTTTTTTCTTTCAGTTTATATAAGTGGTTCAGGTGCGCCCAAAACAGCAAATTCTTATAGTGAATTATTTGCAAATTTTGAAGAAACAACTGATAGATTCTTTGAAAGATGGGGTTATTCTAATGATTTTGATGAATATAAATCATTATATGAAATTCCCGAAACTTCAAATGGCTATATTCCTCAAGGTTATTGTTACTATGCTGAGAAAAATGTTTATTTGATTTCTTATTATCATTCAGAAAAATCTTCAATTATAACGGTAGTTGATGGTGCAAATGGTGAGAAGACTAAAACAATATTTCTAATTGATGACAATGATGAAGGAATTTCTTCCCACGTGGGCGGTATTGATACTGACGGTAGTTTTTTGTACATTACAATCGGTGATACTGTTGGCAGAGTATCAATGGATAAAATCATTAATGCAAATATTATTGATAAATTGACAATAAGTGAATATGTGAAACTTGATGTGAATTGTTCATATCTTAATTGCGTTGATAATTATCTTTATGTGGGTGAATTTTATTCTGCAGATGGTGATTACAAAACAGATAAATCACACCATATTCAAATGTCACCTTTAGAAGTTAGTTTTGCAAGAATGAATGCATATAACCTTACTGAAATTGAATTCTGTGAAAATCCAACAGAATTTTCGATACCACAAATGTCATTTGCAATGCCCACACGTGTACAAGGTGTAACACGCCTTGGTAATGGCGAATTTGTATTAAGCATTTCCTATGGAAGAAAAAATTATTCTTATCTTAATACATACAGTGATGTTACATTAAATGAAGCGGATTTTCATTATGATTTCAATGGTGAAAAAATACCTGTTTATTTTATCAATGATGACGACCTAATTTATAGTAAGACATTACCGCCATTATTAGAGGGGATAGATGCCAACAACAATATTGTAACGGGTATTTTTGAGTCAGGTGCTCAAAAATATAGTGACGCAAAATGGATTGAAAATAATATTTGCGAGTTTTAATATGAAAAAAATCTCCTGAGTAGAACACTACTCAGGAGATTTTTATATGATGTGATTAATTATTTAATTACTCTTATTCTAATTATTCCGTTGATTTTCTTTAATGCTTCAATTGCTTCAACTGATGGTTCGGTATCGGTTTCAACTATTGTGTAAGCATATTCGCCCTTTGATTTGTTAACCATATTATCAATGTTAACATCTTCGTTTGCAAATGAAGATGTAATCTTGCTTACAATACCGGAGATATTTTTATGAGCAATAGTGAGTCTGTGCTTATTACTTGTAGGTAATGAAATAGCAGGGAAGTTTACCGAATTAACAATGTTTCCGTTTTCAAGGAAGTCTGCAACTTGGTCAACAGCCATAATCGCACAGTTGTCTTCAGATTCAGGAGTTGATGCACCAAGATGAGGAATTGCAATGACACCGGGTGCACCAATTACTGCATCATTAGGAAAGTCAGTAACATAAGCTGCAACTTTACCATTTTGTAATGCTTCAAGAACATCATTTGTATCAACAAGCTCACCACGAGCATAGTTGAGAATTCTTACAGCATCTTTCATTTGAGCAATTGTGTCTTTGTTTATGAGTCCTCTTGTTGTGTCATTGAGAGGTACGTGAAGTGAAATATAATCGGAATTAGTAATTATTTCATTTAAGTCATCAGTGAATTTAACATGATGATTAAGATTAATACTCTGCTTTACAGAAAGATATGGGTCATAGCCTATAACCTTCATACCAAGAGCAGCTGCGGTGTTAGCAACAAGAATACCGATTGCACCCAAGCCTACAACACCTAAAGTTTTACCAAGAATTTCAGGTCCTGCAAAAGCACTTTTACCTTTTTCAACATCTTTGGGAACTGTGTCGCCATTACCTTTAAGCGTTTTAGCCCATTCAATTGCAGGAATAACTTTTCTTGAAGAAAGAAGAAGACCTGCAATTACAAGTTCCTTAACAGCATTTGCATTTGCACCAGGTGTGTTAAAAACTATGATGCCTTGTTCACTGCATTTGTCAATTGGAATGTTATTTACACCCGCACCTGCACGTGCAATTGCAAGTGTATTTTCAGCAAGTGTCATATCATGCATTGAAGCTGAACGCACAAGAATAGCATCGGGATTTTCTGCGTTTGCAGAACAAACATAGTTATCATTGAAACGGCAAAGACCGGTTTCAGAGATTTTATTAAGTGTGAGAATATTATACATAATCAGTGCTCCTTATGAATTTGCTTTTTCGAACTCTGTCATAAATTCAACAAGCTTTTGTACACCTTCAACAGGCATTGCATTGTAAATTGAAGCTCTCATACCGCCAACTGAACGGTGACCTTTAAGGTTAACAAAACCTGCATCAGTTGCTTCTTTAATAAATTTAGCATTGAGTTCTTCACTATCAGTAACAAAAGGTACATTCATCAATGAACGGTCTTCTGCAACAACTGTTCCCTTAAACATTTTACTATTGTCAAGAAAATCGTAAAGAATTTTTGCTTTCTTTTCATTTCTTTCCTTCATTGCTTCGAGTCCACCCATTTCTTTGAGCCATTCAAGAACAAGTTTGCATATGTAAATTGTATAGCAGGGGGGAGTGTTATAAAGAGAATCATTATCAGCCATAATTTGATAATTGAGCATTGTAGGTGTTATGTCACGAGCATTACCGAGCATATCCTCACGGATAATACAAATTGTAAGACCTGCGGGAGCGACGTTTTTCTGTGCACCACCATATACCATAGCTAATTTTGAAATATCGAGTGGTTCAGAAAGGAAGCAAGATGAAATATCTGCAATAAGAGGAACATCGCCGGTGTCGGGCAATTCGTGATAAACAGTTCCATAAATTGTGTTGTTCATACAAATATAGAAGTAGTCTGCATCTTTTGTGAAAGTATCTTTATCGAGCTTTGGAATATATGAGAATGTTTTATCAGCAGATGAAGCAACTGCATTACATTCGCCATATTTTTGTGCTTCTTGATAAGCTTTTTTTGCCCATTGACCTGTAATAACAAAATCAGCCTTACCGTTTTTATTCATAAAGTTAAGGGGAATTGCAGCAAACTGTGTTGATGCACCACCTTGTAAGAAAAGAACTTTATAATTTTCGGGAATATTATAAAGTTCACGAAGAAGTTTTTCTGCACCCTTTATGATTGAATCATAAACTTTTGAGCGGTGACTCATTTCCATAACTGATTGACCACTACCCTCATAATCAAGCATTTCTGCTGCAGCTTTTTTAAGAACCTCTTCAGGAAGCATTGAGGGACCTGCTGAAAAATTATAAACTCTTGCCATAATATGACCTCCAAATAAGTTTTTCACAATAATTATATGTGTATTATTTTGTGTAATGTTCGTATTGTAGCAAATAATTAACTTAATGTCAACAACTTATTTAAAAATTTAACAAACAATTTTAATTAAATGAAATATCAATTTAAAAACTTGTTTAAAATTTTAACAATCTTTGCAGTTTTTATATTTTTCATAAATTTTACTCCAATTTATTGCAGTTAAGAAAAAAATATTATATAATATATGTTCAAAATAGGAGTGATATAATTAGTTTTATGGAAAATAGTAAAAACCTTTTTAATGAATTTAATGAAAAATCTTTTTCTATGCCCATGGTTGCATTGAGAGGAATGGTAATTTTTCCTGAAATGACAATGCATTTTGATGTTGGCAGACAAAAATCAATTCGTGCTGTCAGAATGGCAATGGAAAAGAAAACAAATATTTTTCTTGCGGCACAGATTGATTTAGAATGTGAAGACCCACGTTATGATGACTTATATACAACAGGTGTTGTTTGCGAGATTAAGCAAGTTATGAAAATTCCCGGTACTGAAACATTACGTGTAGTTGTGCACGGGCTTTACAGAGCTGAACTTATCCACGTAACATCTGTTAGCCCTTATCTCTCAGCAGTTGTGCGTAAGACTGATAGTAAGAAAGTTTCTTCTGATGACAAAACCTATGAAGAAGCCCTTGTGCGACGTCTTTCAGGTATTTTTGAAGATTACGCATATTTTCTTCCTAAACTTCCGCCCGATATTCTTGTGGGAGTAAATGTGCGAAAAGAAGCGGCGGAGATTTCTGACTTTATTCTTTCTAACATTCCTTTGGAATATTCTGTAAAACAATCTTTGTTGGAAGAGCTTAATCCTTTAGAAAGAGCAGAACAGCTTTGCTTTGTTTTGGTGCGTGAAATTGAACTTTTATCTATAGAGGAACAAATTAATGATAAGGTTCACGAGCAAATGGAAGAAAATCAACGTGAATATTACTTAAGAGAACAAATCAAGGCTATTTCTGAAGAACTAAATGAAGGCGATGGTGCAATTTCTGAGGCAGAAGAATATAAAGAGCAAATTCGTGCAATAAAATTCAATGAGGATATTGAAAGAAAACTTCTTCGTGAATGTGACCGATTAATGAAAATGCAATCTTCAAGTCCTGAATCTGCTGTTATTAGAAATTATCTTGACAGGATTATCGCATTACCTTGGAGTTATTGTACCGAAGAGAATATTGATATTGAATTTGCACAAAAAATTCTTGATGATGACCATTATGGATTATTTGATGTTAAAGAGAGAATTCTTGAATTTCTTGCAGTAAGAAAAATCAAACCCGATGCCAAAGGTCAGATTATTTGTCTTGCAGGTCCTCCCGGTGTGGGTAAAACATCAATTGCCCGTTCACTTGCAAAGGCAATGGGCAGAAATTATGCCCGAATTTCTCTCGGTGGTGTTCGTGACGAGGCTGATATAAGAGGTCATAGAAAAACATATATCGGTTCAATGCCTGGCAGAATTATTGAGGCAATTGAAAATGCAAAAAGTTCAAATCCGTTAATTCTTCTTGATGAAGTCGATAAACTTGGTGCCGACCATCGTGGCGACCCTTCGTCTGCACTTCTTGAAGTGCTTGACGGTGAGCAAAATAATACTTTTGTTGACCATTATCTTGAAATTCCATATGATTTAAGTAAGGTTTTATTTATTACAACTGCAAATGATAAGAGCAGAATTCCTGCACCTTTGCTTGACAGAATGGAAATAATTGATATTCCGGGATATACATTCGAGGAAAAATTCAATATTGCGAAGAAGCATTTAGTACCTAAACAGATTATTGAAAACGGTTTGAAAAAGTCATATGTAAAAATTACTGATAAAGCCCTCAAAGAAATTATAAGTGGTTATACTAAAGAAGCGGGTGTACGTGTTCTCGAGAGGACCATTGCAAAGGTTCTTCGTAAAATTGCGGTTCAATATGCAAAGGGTTTTGAAGGCAAAATTTCAGTAAAAGATAGTGAACTTGAATCATATCTTGGTCCGGTAAAATTCAAACCCGATGACAGTTCAAGAATTGACCAAATCGGAGTTGTCAATGGTCTTGCATACACGTCAGTAGGCGGTACTATGCTAACTGTTGAAGTTGCAATTATGGATGGTAAGGGTAATCTTGAACTTACAGGTTCATTAGGTGATGTGATTAAGGAATCAGCAAAAGCAGCAATCAGTTACATAAGAACAAATGCAGAAAAATATCGAATTGATAAGGATTTTTATCAGAGTAAAGATATTCACATTCATTTCCCCGAGGGTGCTGTTCCAAAGGACGGCCCATCGGCAGGTGTAACAATTTTCACAGCACTTGTTTCTGCACTTTCGGGCTGTAAAGTTAAGTCGAGTGTTGCTATGACGGGTGAAATTACAGTTACCGGCAGAGTATTACCAATAGGTGGACTTCGTGAGAAAACTATGGCTGCATATGTTGAGGGTATAAAAACCGTTGTTGTGCCTGAGGCAAATCGTAGTGACCTTGAAACTATTGATGAAAAAGTAAAAGAAAAAATAAATTTTGTATTTGCAAAAACCGGTGACGATGTTTTAAAAGTCGCACTTGTATAAATGAGGTAGTTATGAGATACGATAAAGCAGAATTTAAAGCTGCATATGGAACATTCGGTCAGTTACCTTGCTCTGATTTGCCTGAAATAGCATTTGCAGGACGTTCAAATGTGGGCAAAAGTTCATTACTTAACCGTCTTTTTCAACGTAAAAACCTTGCAAGAGTAAGTTCAGTACCGGGCAAAACAATCACAATCAACTTTTATCAAGTTGAAGATACTAATTTTGTGGATTTACCCGGTTACGGCTATGCAAAGGTTGCTAAGAGTGAAAAAGACCGTTGGGCAGAAATGATGGAGGGTTATTTCAATTCTGACCGCAACATTAAACTTGTTGTACAGCTTGTTGATATGCGTCATCCGCCTACAAAGGATGATATAATGATGATGGAATTCTTAGAATCAAGTGGTTATGAATTCATTGTTGTTATGACAAAGGCTGACAAACTTAAAAAGAAAAAAGAATATAATGAAAGACTTGAAAAGTCAAAAATTGAAATGAGTTTTGTACCCGAGGAAAGAATAATTCCGTTTTCATCTGAAACCGGTGCGGGACTTGATTTATTAAAAAAATATATTGAAGAATATGTGGGAGAATAAAAATGAGCAAAACACCATTTACTACAAAAGAAAAATTAGAAGAAATTGCAAAGGTGCATCCAACACCTTTCCATCTTTATGATGAAGCAGGAATACGTAAAAATGCAGAAAATCTTAAGAAAGCATTTGCGTGGAATAAAGGATTTAAAGAATATTTCGCAGTTAAGGCAACTCCAAACCCATTTCTTATCAATATTTTGAGAGAATATGGCTGTGGTTGTGACTGCTCATCAATTACTGAGCTTATGCTTTCAAAGGCTATCGGTGCTGTGGGCGATGATATTATGTTTTCTTCAAATGACACTCCTCCTGCAGAGTTCAAATATGCTGATGACATCGGTGCGATTATAAACCTGGACGATATTACTCATATTGATATTCTTGAAAATACTCTTGGTTATCTTCCAAAGAAGCTTTCTTGCCGATATAATCCGGGCGGATATTTCTCAATTGCAAATAATATTATGGATAACCCCGGTGACGCAAAGTATGGTATGACAACCGAACAACTCTTTGAGGCATTCAAAATTATGAAATCAAAGGGTGTTGAGGAGTTTGGTATTCACGCATTCCTTGCAAGTAACACAGTTACAAATGAATACTATCCAACACTTGCAAAAACTCTTTTTGAAGTTGCAGTTAAACTTAAAGAAGAAACAGGTGCTCACATTAAATTTATCAATCTTTCAGGTGGTATTGGTATTCCATATCGCCCCGACCAAGAAGGTAACGATATTTTTGCAATCGGTGCAGGTGTAGAAAAGGTATATAATGAAATTCTTGTGCCTGCAGGAATGGATGATGTTGCAATTTATACTGAACTTGGCAGATTTATGTTAGCACCATACGGTGCACTTGTAACTCGTGCAATTAACGAAAAGCATACACATAAAGAGTATATTGGTGTTGATGCTTGTGCAGTTAACCTTATGCGTCCTGCAATTTACGGTGCATATCATCACATTACCGTTATGGGTAAAGAAAATGAGCCTTGTGAATATAAGTATGATGTAACAGGCTCTCTTTGTGAGAATAATGATAAATTCGCAATCGACAGAATGTTACCAAAGGTTGAAATGGGTGATTTGCTTTTCATTCACGATACAGGTGCTCACGGTTTTGCTATGGGCTATAACTATAACGGTAAGCTTAAGTCTGCAGAAATTCTTCTTAAAGAAGACGGCAGTTTCCAGTTAATCCGCCGTGCAGAAACTCCCGCAGATTATTTTGCTACATTTGATTGCTTTGATTTTTATAAAAAAGTTACTGAATAATTGAGGTAAAACTATGTCTTTTGTTCATTTGCATGTTCATACAGAATATAGCTTGCTTGATGGTGTTTGCCGTCTTGACAGGCTTTGTTCTGTTGCAAAAGAACGGGGACAAAATGCAATTGCAATTACTGACCACGGTAATTTATTTGGTGCTGTTGATTTTTACAAAGCGGCAAAAAAAGCGGGAATTAAACCGATTATCGGCTGTGAGGTTTATGTTGCCGCGCGTTCTAGATTTGATAAGGTATATGGTGTTGATTCTGAAAGACATCATCTTGTTTTACTTTGTAAAAATGAAACGGGTTATCAAAATCTTATTAAAATGGTTTCATCTGCTTGGGTTGACGGATTTTACACAAAACCAAGAATAGACCGTGAACTTTTAGAAAAGCATCACGATGGTTTGATTGCTCTTTCTGCTTGTCTTGCGGGTGAAGTGCCTAAATGTATTTCTAACGGTGATTATCACCGTGCTAAAGAAACTGCACTTTGGTATGAATTTGTGTTCGGTAAGGGTAATTATTACCTTGAAATGCAGAATCATGGATTGGCTGAACAATTGCACGTCAATGATGTTCTAGTACGAATATCAAATGAAACGGGTATTCCGCTTGTTGCAACTAATGACGTTCATTATATTGACCGTGAAGATGCAAAAACGCAGAAAATATTAATTTGTATTGCAACTAACCATACAATTGACGAAGAAAATTCTCTTGAGTTTGAAACGGATAATTTTTATTTGAAGACTGAAGATGAAATGCGTTCATTGTTTGCATCTTTACCCGGTGCAATCGAAAATACGCAAATAATTGCTGATAAATGTAATTTTGATTTTGAATTCGGTAATACAAAATTGCCTAATTTTGATGTTCCCGACGGTAAATCACATTATGAATATTTTAAAGAAAAATGCTATGAAGGTTTAAAAAAACGTTACGGATTAAATCCTGATAAGCAATATATTGACCGTCTTGAATATGAGTTATCAGTTATAAATGATATGGGATATGTTGACTATTTTTTAATAGTGGCCGACTTCATTCAGTATGCTCGTGATAACTCAATTCCCGTTGGACCTGGCAGAGGCTCGGGTGCGGGTAGTATTTGTGCTTACTGTATGGGAATAACTAATATTGACCCCATAAAATATAATCTTATTTTTGAAAGATTTTTAAATCCTGAAAGAGTAAGTATGCCCGATATTGACGTGGATTTCTGCTATGAACGTCGTCAAGAAGTAATTGACTATGTTATAAAGAAATATGGTGCTGACCATGTATCTCAAATTGTCACATTTGGTACAATGAAAGCACGTGCCGCTTTGCGTGATGTGGGTAGGGCAATGGGACTTTCATACGCAACTGTTGATAATATTGCGAAAAAAATTCCACGAGTCCTTGGTATAACAATTGAAGATGCACTTAAAGACAGTGAAGAACTTCAAGCTTTGTATGAAAGTGACGACAAAATAAAAGAGTTAATTGACACATCAAAAAGTGTTGAAGGTATGCCAAGAAACTCGTCAACTCATGCTGCGGGTATTGTTATTACTGACCGTCCCGTCAGCGATTATGTTCCATTGGCAAAAAACGATGAATCAGTAGTGACGCAGTTTACAATGACCACAATTGAAGAATTGGGTCTTCTTAAAATGGACTTTCTTGGACTTCGTACACTTACGGTAATCAACGATTGCGTTAAAAAGATTAAAGAAACAAATCCCGATTTTGATATTGACAATATATCTTATGATGACCAAAAGGTTTATTCCCTTTTTACAGCAGGACAGACTGATGGTGTATTTCAATGCGAATCAAACGGTATGAGAAGTGTATTTACACGACTCAAGCCTACAAATCTTGAAGATATTATTGCGGTTATTTCATTGTATCGTCCGGGGCCGATGGACTCAATCGACAGTTATATCGAAAATCGCCACAATACTAACAGAATAAAATATAAAACTCCAATGCTTAGTGATATTCTTGACGTTACTTACGGTTGTATGGTCTATCAGGAGCAGGTTATGCAGATTTTCCGTTCACTCGCAGGTTACTCATTGGGCAGGGCAGATATTGTGCGACGTGCAATGTCAAAGAAAAAACATAAAGTACTTGAAGCAGAGCGCACTTTCTTCTGTGAAGGATGTGCAAAAAATGGAATATCACAAAATGTAGCAAATGAAATTTTTGATGATATGTCCTCTTTTGCATCATATGCTTTTAACAAATCTCACGCAGCTGCATATGCTGTTGTTGCTTATACAACCGCATATCTTAAATGCTATTATCCGGCTGAGTTTATGGCTGCGCTTTTAACAAGTGTGCTTGATGACAGTGCAAAGGTTGCGGGGTATATTGATGATTGTAAAAGAAACGGCATTACAATTCTTTCTCCAAATGTAAATTACAGTTTTAAAACATTTGCGGCAAATGTTAAGCAAGAAAATTCAATTATGTTTGGACTTCTTGCAATTAAAAATCTTGGTCATGATTTTATTGATTCAATTATAAACGAACGCAATATGAATGGGGAATACACATCTTTCTATTCATTCTGTAAACGTGTTCACGGTAAAGGCTTTAACAGAAGGGCAGTAGAGAGCCTTATCAAAAGCGGTGCACTTGATAATCTTGGAAATAATCGCCACGAAATGCTTAATAATCTCCCATTCATAATTGATGAACTTGATGACTCACGTCGCAGAAATCTTGATGGACAAATCGGGTTCTTTGATTTGCTTAACAGTGATTCTGACAGTGGTTATGTAATGAAATCATTTACTGAATTTTCTACAAATGAATTGTTAACAATGGAAAAAGAAACAACGGGGCTTTATATTTCGTCACATCCCATGAATGAGTATTCTGAGCTTATAAAGAAACTTAAATGTGACAGAATTACCGATATTGTCAATTCCGATGAAGATGATGATGTTTATTATGATGCTTCGTCTGTCAAAGTTATGGGAATTGTTAACGGAATCACAAAAAAACAGACAAAAAGTGGTGAAACAATGGCTTTTGTCACATTGGAAGATGTTTCAGGTTCAATTGAAGTAATTGTTTTTCCTAAATTATATGCAAAGTATTCAAACATTATGAATAACGGTGCAGGTTTATTTGTGGGTGGCAGACTTTCAGTGCGAGAAGAGGAAAAAACAAAGATTATTCTTGATTTTGCTGAATCTTTAGAAAGTGTTAAAGATAAACAATCAAGAAAAAACGGATTATTCATAAGAGTAGAGAATAATCAGTGCAAAAAATACTTTGAATGTGCTAAATATCTGCAAGACAATTCAATAGCAGGTGATGTGCCCCTTTACTTTTATTTTTCTGACACCAAAAAGTATTTTCCTACTAAAAGGATTGCTGTTGATGAGAATTTGATTAATGGTCTTAAGAAAATTGCAGGTGTTCAGAACGTTATATTGCAAAATTGATTTTCTATACTTGCTTTTTAATGATACTTATGATATCATTTATAAAAATGTGGTAATTTTTAGCAAAGTCTGAAGGGTGATAAAAATGAAAACTATAGGTGTTCTTACAAGCGGTGGCGACGCACCAGGTATGAATGCGGCTGTACGTGCAGTTGTTCGTGCAGGTTGCGAAAACGGATTTCGCGTTATGGGTATAAGACGTGGTTACAACGGTCTTATGCAGGGTGATATGTATGAAATGAATCTTCGTAGTGTTTCAAACATTATTAACCGTGGCGGTACAGTTCTTTATTCAGCAAGAAGTCCTGAATTCAAAACTGAAGAAGGTCTTCAAAAAGCTCTTAATGTAGCAAAAGAAGTTGGACTTGAGGGTATTGTTGTTATCGGTGGTGACGGCTCATTCCGTGGTGCACGTGATTTGTCTCTCCGTGGTCTTCCTTGCGTTGGTGTTCCCGGTACAATTGATAATGATATTGCTTGTAGTGAATATACAATCGGTTATGATACCGCAATGAATACAGTTCTTGAAATGGCTGACAGACTTCGTGATACATCTGAGTCACATGACCGTTGCTCAGTAATTGAGGTTATGGGTCGTCGTGCAGGTTATATTGCACTTAATGCTGGTATTGCTTGCGGTGCAACTACTATACTTATTCCTGAAGTCGAATATGATTTTCAGCGTGATGTTATTGAAAGAATGAAGAGAACACAGAAAACCGGCAAAAAGCACTTTATCATTATTGTTGCTGAAGGTGTTGGCGGTGTTAATGAAATGGCCAAACGTATTGAAGCCGAAACAGGTGTTGAAACAAGAGCAACTGTTTTAGGTCATGTTCAACGTGGTGGTCATCCTACAGTTCGTGACAGAGTTACTGCTTCTCTTATGGGCTACAAGGCTGTTGAACTTCTTAAAGAGGGTATAGGCAATAGAGTAATTGCAATGCAACACGATGATATTGTTGATTTCGATATTTTTGAAGCTCTCAATATGAAGAAATCACTTGACCTTGATATGTACAAAATTGCACACGAAATTTCTATTTGATTTATGTCCAATATTGTTCTTATAGGTATGCCGGGTTGTGGCAAGAGCACAGTTGGTGTTATTCTTGCAAAAACCTTGGGCATAGGTTTTGTTGATACTGATTTGATAATTCAGCAACGTGAAAATCGTCTTTTACAAGATATTATTGATTTAGATGGTATCGAGAAGTTTTTAGATTGTGAAGCGGAAGCGGTAATGTCGCTTGAGTGTGATAATTGTGTTATTGCAACCGGCGGAAGTGTAATTTTTCGTGAAAAAGCAGTTGAGCATTTAAAAAGCAATGGTAAAATCTTTTATCTCAATGTTTCTCTCGATGAAATTAAAAAACGTCTTGATAATATAAGCACTCGTGGTGTTGCGGCATCAAAAAATCAGACAATTGATGATATTTTTAATGAACGTTCACCGCTTTATAGAAAATATGCTGATTACATTCTTGATTTGAAAGACAGTTCTGCTGAGCAAACAGTTGAAAAAATTGTAAAATTTTATAAATAATTATTCGCCTTACGGTATTTTCAAAATTAGTGAAAATTCTCCGTAAGGCGATTTTTTTACCTAAAATATTAGTCACTATTTGAGGAAAATTATTATTGAAATAAATTTCTCGGAGGTGAGTTTTTGTGTAATTTTTTTAAGAAATTTGCAATATTTTCTGCTTTATTTAGTTTTGTTATTTTTTCATTGATATATATTGGCGATAAGAATATTCCCGATACAATAGTTACCATTGAAAATACTGACTATAAAGCGAAAAGTATATTTGGATTATCATTGTTTCAATTGAATTTTAATGATAATAATAATTCAGATTCAGAACGTGTTTTTCAGAATAAAGCAGAAATTGAACTTCTTAATATTATTCCCGTAAAGACTGCCGAAATAACAAATACCAAAAGAAAATATGTTTCTTTGGGGGGCGAATTGTTCGGGATTAAATTATATACAGATGGTATTATTGTTGTAGATACAACATCCGTGTTAACCGATAAAGGTAATATAAACCCCGCAGAAAAGGCTGGCTTAAAAAAAGGAGATATTATAAAAAGTGTGAATAACACCAAAGTAAGTTGTACCAAAGAATTAGTAAAGTTTCTTGAGGCAAGTAAAGGTCAGCCATTAAGTTTTGAAATTGCTCGCAAAGAAAAAATTTTAAAATTAGAATTTGCAACATGTAAAGAATCAGAAACAGGAAAATATAAGGCAGGCTTATGGGTGCGTGACAGTTCAGCAGGTCTCGGCACAATTACCTTTTATGATTGTAATTCAAATGTATTTGCGGGCTTAGGGCACGGAATATATGATGTAGATACAAATCAAATAATGCCATTGGGAAAAGGCGAGGTATATAATGCAAATATAAAAGGAATGTACAAGAGCGAAAACGGCAATGTTGGTGAGTTGTGTGGAATAATTTCAGGGGAGTCCAAGGGAGAAATATACTTGAATGAGAATACAGGTGTTTATGGGTTTATGCTTTGCAATAAAAACCAAATGATTCCTGTTGCAATGACCCACGAAATTGAAACCGGGGACGCAAAAATTTGTTGTACAGTTGATAATGGTGGAGTAAAAGAGTATGACATAAAAATTAGAAAGATTTTTTCAAATTCAATCAATAAAGATATGATAATAGAAATAACTGATTCTGAATTAATTGAAAAAACAGGCGGAATAGTACAAGGAATGAGTGGTTCGCCCATAATACAAAACGGAATGCTTGTAGGTGCAATAACTCATGTTTTTGTAAATGACAGCACACGTGGATACGCAATTTTTGCAGAAAAAATGCTTGAAACATCAAAGGATATCCAAACTAAAGAATATGATAATGTCTCGTAAATGTTTTTAATTACACCGACTATATTAGTCGGTATTTTTTTATTTTTATATTGACGATATGTGTTAATATGTGGTAAAATACATAAGATTATAAGGAATAATATGCCTTATTAGAAAACTTTGACAGATAAGTAGGAGGAACTATGAAAAAAGTTAAAGAATTATTGGGAAAGGTTAAGAGTCTTGATAAAAAGAAAAAGATTCTTTTAATCGTTCTCGTATGTGTTTTAGTTTTAGCAATCGCCGGCGGTATTATTGCCGCAGTTGTATTGGGTGGTGGCGAAGTATTTAATGACGAGCCTACAGGTGAAAATACTACATATACTGTAAGTGTTGAAACTGCAGGTGGTATGCCTATGTCTGCAATAGACGTATATGTGTATGATAGTAAAAATCTTGACAATATGCGTGACTATGGCAAGACTGATGAAAATGGTAAAATAACATTTAATATTCCTGAAAGCAATAAATATGCAATTGTTCTTTCAGGCGTGGCAAAAGGATATAATGTTGAAGAAAGTTATAAGTTTAAAGATGCAAGTGCCGAAATTGTACTTACATCTTCACTTATCACAGGAGAAGATATTTCAACAGCCACACTTGGACTTGGAGATGTAATGTATGACTTTACTGTTATGGAAGCAAAAGACGGTAAAGAAATCAAACTTTCAGATGTTCTTAAAAAGAAAGACCTTGTTGTTCTCAACTTCTGGTACACAACTTGTTCTTGGTGTGTTGAAGAATTCCCACTCATTGAAACAGTTTATAATGAATACAAGGATAGTGTTGAAGTAATTGCACTTAACCCGATGGAAGATAATACTGCGGTTAAACCATTCCAAGAGCAGTATAAGCTTACATTCCCTATGGCTGCTTGTCCTTCTTCATGGTCAAATACTTTTGGAATTCAAGGTTATCCCACAACTATTATGATTGACCGCTATGGTGTAATCTGTCTTGTTGAGTCGGGTGCTGTAACAAGCAAGAGACCTTGGGTGTCTGCTTTTGACCACTTTACTGCAAAAGATTATGAGCAGAAGCTTTGCGTAAACGGTATCGGTGACTTGCTTACTCAGGTTAAACCAAATGTTGAAATGCCCAAATCAGAGAAAATTGCTGAATTAATCAATAAGGGTGATATAAATGTTACATATCGCCCTGAAACTGAAGATGAAAATGCAGAGTACATCTGGCCATTTATTGAAGGCGAAAAGCTTGGCGAGTCTTGCATTTATGCTTCAAATAAGGGTATTGATGATTCTTATGCAATTATGTATGCAGATGTTGAACTTAAAAAAGGTCAGGCATTGGGCTTTGACTATCTTATTTCCTCTGAACATCTTTGTGATATTTTATATGTAATCGTCAATGACGAAGATATTTTCCAAATTTCTGGTGTTTCTGATACTGAAAAATGGCAGTCATGTTATCCCGTTGTTGCTGACGAAGATGGCACTTATGAAGTTGCTTTGTGCTTTATGAAGGACAGTGACGGTTCAGCAGGTGATGACACAGTATATATTGATAATATGAGAGTTGTGAATGAGGCTGATATTGATGTTGCAACATATCTTCCTCGTCAGGCTGCAGTTACAAAAGATGATGGTGATACATATTCATATGTAAGTGTTGTTTACAATGAAAATGACGGCTATTATCATGTTGGTTCTGCAAACGGTCCGCTTCTTCTTGCAGACCTTATGAACTACACACAGTTTAATGAAGAAGAATCAATTCACGACATTGTGTATGCCGGTGATGCTGACAAAGATGGTATTAAGCTTTATGACTACGAAAAAGACGGTGGCAAGGGAATGGTTAAATATTTCTCTTATGCGTCTAATTCAAGTATTAGTGGTGTTTGTACCGTTACTAGAGAATTAGCAGAAATGCTTAAGCAGGTAGCAGAAATCGCAGGTTTTGAAGATGATGAAAACGAATGGCTCAAGATATGCAAGTATTATCAGGCATACGGTAAAAATGTTAAACAGCTTGATGACCCAATCAAAGGTCTTTCAACTTTCTCTGCATTTAAAACAACTTTAGGTAAGAATGTACCTTCAAACTATTTCTACTATGACCGTGCAATTATTCCAAGAGGTATGTTCTCTGAATTCACACCTTCAAAATCAGGTGTGTATCGTTTCACATCAAAGAGTGATTATCAAGAAGGTATTGATGCTTGGATATTCAACAGTAATGGTGAAGTAATTTATACATATGAGCACGATGAAAGATTATATACTGACACAATCAACTGCTCTATGGTTTACTATATGGAAGCAGGTAAGTCATATTATATTAATATGGCATTCTGGGATATTTACGCAACAGGTACAATCAACTATGATGTAGAGTATCTTGGTGCTTCATATAAAATGTTGCGTGCTTGTGCGCCTGGTTACTTTACTTATGACAGTAACGCAACCGGTGACGTGATGTATGACATTATTACAGGTGGTATTACTCCTGTTCTCAAAAACGGTAAATATTACGAATCAAAGACAAACAGTTTGATTTATGCTGATTTTACAAGTCTTACAAGCATTTTTGACCATTCAATTCTTGAGATGATTGAAATGGGTGGTTTTGACTTCAGCAAATCTGAAACTGACGGTGAAATTCTTGCTTATATGGCACAGAATGATAATGACGTTGAAAAGACAAAGGAATATCTTAAGAAGCTCTGGGGCGAAGATTATGATGCAAATGCTGATATTTATCAGATAGATGATATTTTCGCAGGTCGTTATCATGGTGATGGTCCTAACCTTACTGCTGAAATGCGTGAATATGCAAAGAAAGTAGATAAATCGGGTGCAGACCATAAGGGTTGTGTAGTTGTTGACGAAAGACTCGCTGAAATTTTACAACTTCTTATGGATAAATACACATTTGAAGGTGTAGATAATTCTTGGATTAAGCTTTGTTATTACTACGATAATTTAGGTAAATAATCCGTTAGCTCTTTGTAATTATATAAAGGAGTTTGAATAATGAAAAAATTTAAAAGTATTTTAGCAATTATTCTCATATTCTGTATGTTATTCTCATTCACAGCCTGTGGTGGAGACAAAACATATAAGATAAGTGTTAAAGATGCACTTGGTAATCCATATACTTCAGGTGTTGTTGTTGAGTTTATGCAGAACGGCAATAAAGTTGGTATGCAGGCTTGTGACGAAAACGGTGTGGCTACTAAGAAACTTCCAAAGGGAGAATATACAATTTCTTTGTCATTTACTGATAGTGATGTTGAGTTTTATTATGATGAAAATACTACCGTTACTGCATCGCAGAATGAAATTGATGTAATACTTGCCTATAAAACATCTGAAAAACCTACAATGCTTTATATTGGTAGTTCTGAATTTGAAGCATATGATGTTACTGTAGGTTGCACATATGTTGAACTCACAAACGAAAACAGAAATTACTTCCTTTTCACACCTAAAGAGGCAGGTACTTATGAGTTCTCTGTAATCGGTGATGTAAAAACTGCAATTGGTTATTATGGTGCACCTCATTTTGTTCAAGAAAACAGTGCTGCAGAAGTTGTTGACAATAAGTTTACTGTTTCTGTAAGTGCGAGTATGATTGGAACAGGTGATAGTGGAACATCTGTTTATGTTATTGGTATTGATGCTCTTGATGCAGATTCAAAAAATTGTATTCTTGCAATAAATCGCCTTGGTGATGCAATTAAAACTCTTGCTGATGAACCTTGGACAATTTATGAAAAAACTGCTGAGCTTTCTGAATACACATTACCTGCAGGTAAAGAACTTAAAGAGTTCGATTTAACTGCATCTACTGATACATATAAATTTGTGTTTAATAAAGTAGATGGTTTCTATCATCTCAATTCTGAAAATGGTCCGTTAGTGCTTGTTCGTCTCGCTGAGGATTGTGATTATATTGCTTGTTTCAAGACAATTCTTGACCGTTCAGGTGTTTCAAAGTATTTCTTTGATGATAAGGGCGAATTCGTTAAGAAAGAAAGTTATTCAGAGTGCCTTCTTGAATATATTGAATATGTTGATGAGGTTGAAGGTGTATATCCGCTTACAGAAGACCTCAAATACATTATTCAGCAGAGAGGCGAGTATGTAGGTTGGTGGAATATTGAAAGCAATGGTTATATTTTCAAGGATGTTGCGGGAAATAATGACCCAAGCATTAACCCTGAAATTGCGTGGCTTTTAATGTGTTGCTATATTGACTGATTGTGAGTTGAGATTTTGAAAAATAAATTTTTATCAGTTATATCAATTCTTTTAATGATTTCTATGTTATTTGTTGGGTGTAATAATCAAGACGAACCCTCGACAAATGATACTACTTTTACTATAACTGTTAAATCGCAGGGCGGTTTGCCAATTAAAGATGTTATGGTTAAAGTGTTCAAAGATGTTGAAAAACAGAGTCTTCATTGGGCTAAAGAAACTGACCGTGATGGTGTAGTTTCTTTTAAAGGAGATTCTCAAAATTCATATTTTGCAATTCTTGAGAAGCTTCCAAATGGTTATTATGCTGAAGAAACATATGAAATCAATAATGAAAACATTGAAATTATACTTAATGCGAAATTAGGGGACTCACCAAATATTTCAGATGTTGATTTCACATTGGGCAGTGTTGTGAATAACTTTACGGTAACTTCAACTGATGGAACTGAATTTAAGGTTTCTGAATTGCTTAAAACAAAAAAAGCGATTGTATTGAACTTTTGGTTTATGAACTGTCAACCATGTAAAATGGAATTTCCATATCTTCAACAGGCTTATGTTGATTACAGTGATAAACTTGAAGTAATTGCTGTAAATTCTGTGGATGGTTCAAATGATGATATAAATAAGTTTGCTAATGAAAATCAATTAACTTTTCCGTTCGTAAAAATGGATGGTGGCTTGAGTTTTGAGGCATATCCCACAACTGTTGTAATTGACCGTTTTGGCACAATCTGTATGATGCATAGAGGCAGTATAACAAGCAAAGAAGAATTTGTTAAAATATTTGAGTATTTTACTGCTGATGATTATCAACAAACATTGGTTAAAAATATCAGTGATATTAAATAAATTTTTAAAGAGGTATTTAAAATGAAAAATTTGAAAAGAATTTTAGCTTTGTTACTTGCACTTTCAATGGTTTTCTGTTTCTGTGCTTGTGGTGGTAATAGTGATGACTCTACAACAACAACTGAAGGCACAACTAATGAAAACCCAATAGAATCAAATAATGAACAGAAGGCAGGATTTACTGTTAAGGTTGTTGATGAAGGTGGTAACGCAGTTTCAGGTGTTATGGTTCAGGTTTGCAAAGATGCTTGTGTACCTGCAAGAACTGACGATAAGGGTGTTGCAACATTCAATATTGAAATCACAGATGGTTATAAATTATCTGTAATGACTTGTCCTGAAGGATATGAATACGCAGGTGATGCTGAAATATATCTTGATAGTGGAATTACTGAATATACACTCACAGTTAAGGCGGTGGCATAATGGATAAATTTATTGAAAAAATCAAAGGTATCGATAAGAAAATTCTTATCGGTGTTGCAGTTGCAGCCGTAGTTCTTATTATTGCAATTGTAGCAGTTGTAATTGGTTCAGGTGATAAACCTGTTTCATCATCTAATGATAAGGAAAGTACATCTTCAACAGATGCTTTTAATGCAGATATTAACGAAAACGAAGATGGTAGTAATAATGAAGAATCATCTTCACTTGAAGATGAGAGTAGCACAGGCGAAGAAGAATCCTCTTCACTTGAAGACGAAAGTGCATCAAATGATTCACAGAATGCAGACAGTAATGACAATACAGGCGGAACATCTGCAGTTCAGCAACCAACTGCAACAAATCCAGCAGGTGAAGAAATTCTTGGTGCAGGTAGTAAAGACCAACCATATTTGGAATATCCGGGTGATGATTTTGCAGTAAAAACTGTTAGTATTCCTGCAGGTAAAGAACTTTATTATGATATTTATCGTGTTGGTGGAATGTATCTTACAATTGAAGATTCAAATGCTTATGTAATTTGTGAGGGTACAAAATATACAGCTAAAAACGGTAAGGTTTCTTTCAAAGTTCCTAATGCTTTGGCAAGTGATTCAGTTTCATTCCAAATAGGCAATAGCGGTTCAACAGCAAAGAGCTTCACAATTAAATTCGCTAACCTTAAAGGTAGTTATGCAAATCCTGAAAAAATCACAAAACTTGATGGCAATATTGAAAAGAGTTTAGCAGCAGGTGTAGAAACAGGATATTATTATAAATACAATGCTGAAAAAACAGGTACAATTCGTTTTTGTATTGTAGAACAATCTGCAAAGAGTATTCTTGTTGTTACAAATAATAGAAATTCAACTCAAAGAACAACAGAGGTTGAAGAAGACGTTTTAACTGATGAAAATGGAAAACAATATATTGAAATTGAAGTTCAAAAAGGTGATGAGCTTGTTATTAATGTTGGTGCATTACCTAACAAGCGTGGTAAGTATCCTGCAGTTGAAATTACATGGTGTGGCGAATATAAATAACATCTAAAAATTATCCACTTTTTTCTAAAAATTTTGAAAAAAGTGGATTTTTTATATTGCATAACTAATAAAAAAATGATAAAATGACAGTGAATATTTATGTAATTGTTAAGTCCTTTGGCAATTACAAAAAATAAGGAGGAAAAATCATGAAAAACATGATGAAAAAGGCATTTAGCATTATGCTCGTTGTTGCTATGATTATGTCAATAGTTCCAATGACAGCATTTGCTGCAGTAGGCGATGCAGTTGCTGTTCCTGACACTTGTATTTATTCAGGTGATGTGGTTTCAGTAGGTGCAGGCGAGACTGTTTATTTCGAAATCGGTACAAATGGTTCGATGGGTACATATGATTTCGTAGTTGAAGGTATAGGCGACTTTGATGTTGCAGTTTGTGGTGAAGACGGCAATGGTGCTTATATCGCAGGCGAACCTGTATCAGCAGTTGACGGTGTTGTAGAAACAACACTCACAAGTTATGAAAGCACATATGGTTATGGTGCATTCGCAAT
>JAZNZJ010000013.1:0-2957 GCA_045594885.1 Candidatus Fimenecus sp.
AGGCTCTTGTTATGTATTAATTATTCGTCCAGTAGGCGGTATAGAAATCTGATTTTTGGCATATTTTTCGCAATACTTCGTGGTGTTCGGTTCGTGGTATCTTCATACAACTTCACCTTCACCACATTGTCTTGCAAAAAAAAATCTGCTCAAAAATAGAATTACAGAGTTTTGGCATATTTTTCGCAATACTGCGTGGTGTTCGATTCGTGGTATCTTCATACAACTCCACCTTCACCACATTGTCTTGCAAACTATTTTAGCATACACTTAAAATTAAGGTTGATATAAATGGATACACTTGAACTTTTAGAAAAATTGACTTCTCCCGCAGGTGTTGCGGGGGAAGAAACAAGCTCCTTTGAGTCTTTAAAGGGGCTTTTTTCACTATATGGAAAGGTGTCAACAGATGCTTCGGGTAACATTATTGTTGAACGTGACGGCACGGGTAAACATATTTTACTTGACGCACATCTTGACACAATCGGCTTTGTTATTACTGAAATTATGGATGGCTTTGTACGTCTTTCAAAGGTTGGCGGAATTGATATGCGTTCTGTCGAGGGTATGGAAATCACCATTCACGGTAATGAAGATATTTACGGTGTGATATGCACAGTGCCTCCACATCTTTCAGATGGTGAAAACCGTGTGTCAACTGACGGTACTTGCGTTGCAGACATTGGTTTGAGCAAAGAAGATGCAGAAAAAATTATAGCAGTTGGCGACAAGGCAAGTTTTAAAAATTCTTTTGAAAAACTTGGTGAAAACAGAGTATCTGCAACTTATCTTGATGACCGTTCGGGCATAGCGATTCTTTTGAAATCGCTTGAGTATGTGAATACGGACAAAAAAATCACCCTTGTCTGCTCGGCGCAAGAGGAAACGGGCGGCACGGGTGCTGCTTGTGCGGGGTACAGTGTTGATGCGGACTTAGCCGTGATTGTGGACGTAAGCTTTGCAACTACTCCTGACGCAGACCCTAAGGAATGCGGAAAACTGAACGGTGGTGCAATGATTGGTTATTCACCGATTTTGAAGCGTGAATTTTCTGAATTGTTGGTTTCTCTTGCTAAAGAGTATAATCTTCCTTGTCAAAAAGAGGTTATGGGTAGCAGAACGGGTACAAATGCCGACCATATCACAATTTCAAAGGGCGGAATTCCATCTGTGACCGTTTCAATTCCTCAAAGATATATGCACACTCCAATTGAAGTGGTTGACATTCGTGATATTGAAAATTGTGCAAAATTGATTGCACGTTTTGTTGAAAGGGTGTGAGCATATGAATATGGAATTACTTAAAAAGCTTTGTATTCTTAACGGTACATCTGGTGACGAAAAAGCAGTTCGTGATACTATTATAAATATGCTCCCCGACGATTGCAGTTATACTGTTGATGCTATTGGCAATCTCATTGTTGAGAAAAATGGCGGAATTGAGCCCACAAATAAGGTTGCACTTTTTGCGCATATGGATGAAGTGGGTTTTATTGTCACATATATTGATGACGATGGTTTTGTTTTTGTGAACTCCGTGGGCGGAATAGATGACTCCGCACTCTTTAGTAAAAAAATAACCATTAACGGATTAACAGGTGTTGCAGGGACAAAGGCAATTCATCAATGCAGTAGTGATGAGGCTAAAAAAATACCTGAAATAAACAATATTTCAGTGGATTTTGGTTTTGAAAATAGAGAAGAAGCCGAAAAGCATATTTCACTTGGTGACTTTGGTTATTTCAAGTCAGAATTTGTTGAATTCGGTGACGGATTTATCAAATCAAAGGCTCTTGATGACAGAGTTGGCTGTGCGGTTCTTATTGACCTCTTACAGAAAAAGTCAAAAATTAACTACACGGCAGTTTTTACCGTGCAAGAAGAAGTTGGTGCACGTGGTGCGACAGTGGGTGCATATAATGTAAAACCCGATTATGCCATTGTTGTTGAAAGTACAACGGCTTCGGATATTCCCGACACTCCTGACCGTAAGAAAGTTTGCAAACTTGGGTCGGGTGCAGTTGTAACGTTTATGGACCGAGGCACAATCTACAATAAAGATTTATATAAAAAGGCTTTTGAAATTGCAAAGCAAAATGAAATCCCTTGCCAAACAAAGACGGTTGTTGCGGGCGGTAATGATGCATCTGCAATTCACAAATCGGTTGGTGGAATTAAAACAATTGCAGTTTCACTCCCTTGCAGATACATTCATTCAGGGTCATCAGTTTGCAATTCAAAGGATATTTATGCAGTTGAGAGCCTTACAGCTTTGCTTTTAGAGGATTTTGCAAATGGTTAAATCTGTTAACTGCATTGATGAGTTAATTTTTGACTATTTAGGTGAAGACAACACAGCAATTCTTTTAGCGTACACCAATCTCTATATTAAAGAACGTGTTAATGACGGTGTTTTGTGGGTGCAAACCAATAAAGAGAATCATATAACTGCCCTTATTGTAACGGGTGAAAACGGAAAATGTCTGTGCTTTGCAGAAAAAGATGCCGATTTCGATGAGTTAGCATTTGTTATAGATGATGAATTCACTTCACCTGATAATTTGGAATTCAGACAAATAGATAAAAAATATCTACTGCACAAAAAACTCGATTTAGTAAAAGGCGAAAGCGGAATTGACTATAAACAATTCACAGAAATCAATGCCCTTGACCCTTTAAAAAATAACGACAACAATAATTTTACAGAACTTAAGATGTTTTTTAACTTAAAAGGTGTTTGCCGTGGCGAGTTGATAAGTGAAAACAATGTTAATATAAGCGGCGGCTTTATTTCATTCAGTGAAAAATTCGCAGTTATAACCGATGTTTTCACCAAAGAAGAATATCGTGGCAGAGGGTACGGAAAGGCTTTAGTTGAAAAATTACTAAACTGCTCAACTAAAGAAAAAGTATATCTCACATCAAAAGAACATAATGTGAAATTTTATGAAAAACTC
>JAZNZJ010000014.1:0-17246 GCA_045594885.1 Candidatus Fimenecus sp.
TGTCGGTGCATTAAGGCTGATTGAAACAGAATCAATCACTTCGCAGATTTCTTTTGCGGTTTCTCTCTTGTTGATAAGGTCAGAAAGTCCGTTTGTGTTAAGGCGAATATTTATGCCCTTGCTCTTTAAATACTTACAAGCCTCAAGCATATTGTCGAGTGCACAAGTGGGCTCACCATAACCGCAAATGATAATTGAGTTATTGTATTTAGAAAAGTCAAATTTATCAATTTCTGTCTTTATGTCATTAATTGTTGGGTTGTGCTCAAACCATAAAGTTGTTGCTTCACCAACAGAGTCACCATTATTGCGGATACAAAATGTGCATCTGCAGGGACAAGCATTTGTAATATTTAAGTAAGCCTGATTTCCGTAAGTATAAACAATATCAGTCATTATTTATTCTCCTTTTAAAATTTGTTTTATCAAGGGCAATTGCGATTATTATAAACAAAAAACCACTTGAGATTGCCTGAATCGAATTGCCGATTATTGAAAGTGTCGCAGATGCAACAGAATATATAAGACATTCTGCAACAAAGTAGCCGAAAATTGAAATGATTCCCGAAATGATAGGTGCTAACACAGTCTTTTTATTAAGAATTTTATTTGATTTATTATTTTTGCAAACAAAAGCAAAAGGTAATGCAATTAAGATTTTTATAATTGCTGTCGGGATTGCCCATATTGCAAATCCGCCAAGAATGTCAGCCAAAGCACCGCCCAATGCACCCGCAATAAAACAGTGGGGGAATGGCAAAATACAAGCGGTCAAATAAATAAAACAATCACCCAAATGAATATAACCTTCACCCATACCCGTTGAAAATTTAACAAGCATTGTTGCAATAAGTATAATCGCAGTGAAGATTGCGGTATATGTAGTTTTTAAAAGTGCGTTTTTATTCCGCATTTATAAGCATCTCCAAAGCTGAGTGAAAATTTACTCCGTCGGGCTCGTAATTGAGTTCTGTCGGGGTGTTTTTTATTGAGCGATAAATGAAATTGGTGGCAAGAGTAACTGCGTCAGAAACATTCATACCCTTTGTAATTCCACCGCAAACAATACTTGAAAAAATATCACCCGTTCCCGAATAACTACCGTTAAGACGATGACTTTTTATAGTTCCCGTTTTGCCTTTTTCCACAAATATATTTATAATTTTTTCTTGCCGCTTAATGCCTGTGACTATTACTGTTTTTGTGGTATCACTTAAAAGAGAATGAGCAAGGGACGGAATTTTTTGATAGTTTTCTTCTTTGCTGATTTCATGGTAATCTGCCCCGCAAAGAATACATAATTCAGTAAGATTTGGTGTAATTACATTTGCTTTTTTGGTAAGTTCTTTTACCTTCTCACAAAGAGCATCGTTGTAAGTGTCATAGAGTACACCGTCATCTGCCATAACGGGGTCCACAAAAACAAGGGATTTTTCACCAAAATGGTCAATAAAATCAAGAATTATATCAACCTGTTTTTCGCTGCCGAGAAACCCTGTTAAAATGGCATCAAATTTTGTGTTCTGCCTTTTCCACACATCAATATAAGGCGACAAATGAGGGGTAAAATCAACGTAGTAAAAATCGTCAAAACCCGTTTGATTTGAAAGAATTGCAGTGGGTATGGGGTTGCATTCAATTCCCATAGCAGAGAGAATTGGAAGAGATACTGTAAGTGAGCATTTACCGAAACCGGAAAGGTCGTTAATAACCGCAATTCTTTTCAATATTTTCACCCCTTGATTTGTTTAATTCATAGGTATATAATAATATAAAAGTGTCTTTAATAAAATATACAAAATCGAGAATTTTTAAGGGGACAGTTAAAGGTGAAAAACGAAAAATTATATATGCAGATTTATGAATATTACAAAAATTTAATTGAAGACGGCAAATTGACCGAGGGTATGAAATTGCCCTCAATTCGCCGTTGCGCAGAAGAGAGAAATGTGAGTAAAACCACAGTTGAATCTGCATTTATGTGCCTTTGTGATGACGGTTATATTGTACCTAAAAGTCAGAGCGGATATTATGTCTCAAAAAGGGGAGCAACACAAAAAAATACTACCCGTACAGAACAAAAAAAAGAAAACGAAAATAAAATAATCTATGATTTTTCATCGTCGGGAGTTGACAGCGAAAGCTTTAATATGGACATCTGGCGAAGATATGTAAAAAGCGCTTTGCGACAGACTGAAAAACTACTTTTTTATGGTGACCCTCAAGGCGAAATTGAGCTTCGCCGTGAAATCGCAAAATATGTACAAGAGAGCAGAAATTGTGTTTGTAATGAAGAAAATATTGTGGTCGGTGCAGGGGTGCAGACACTTCTCAACATTCTTTGCCCATTACTAAAAACACGAAAAAGTGTGTATTTTGAGGACAAAAACTATAAGCAGGGTATTGCGGTTTTTAAGGATTACGGATATAAAATCTCATCAAAAGAAAAAAGTAATATTCTTTATGTTTCACCATCTTATTCAAGTACAACGGGTGACACGATGAGCGTTAATGAAAGATTTGCACTTGTGGAATTTGCAAGAAAAAACAATACACTTATAATTGAAGATGACTATGGCAGCGAATTCCGTTATTTTAATCGCCCCACACCATCGTTGCAAGGACTTGACGGCGGCGAAAATGTAATTTATCTCGGTACTTTTTCAAAACTGTTATTGCCATCAATCAGAATAAGCTTTATGATTTTGCCCGACAGATTTTTAAAAGAATACAAGAAAAAATGTGAGCTTTATAATCAAACAGTCGGAAAGGTTGACCAGATTGCCCTTTGCAGTTATATTCGTGACGGTCACTTGAATTCTCAAATCAGAAAATCACGAAAAATATATATGCAGAAATCCCGATTACTCAGCGAATTGCTTATAGAGAATTTCGGCAATAAAATTAAGATTCTAAAATCGGATTCACCGCTTTATGTGAGATGTGTGTTCGATTTGGAATTAACCAATGAGGAAATTTACAAAAAACTTTTAGATAAAGGAATTTCAGTAATAAATTCAGGTGAAAAAGGCGAAATTATGCTGTCGGTTTCATCAGTTTCAGTAAAATCTTTGCACAAAGCTACCGATATAATGAAGGTATTGTCAAATAATTGCCTATAAATATTAAAAATACTGATAAAAATGCCATTTTTTTGAAAAAATAAATAGACTTTTTAAAGAAAGTCTGTTATACTTTTGATATGCATACTCATAATGAGTTGATGTGTGCTTGTGGCGATTTTTGTCGCAGAAAAAAGTATTTAATCAGGTGAAGAAATTACAATTTTTTCACCATTATTCAAAAAGGAGGAAAATCCAAAATGCTCAAAAAATTCAGTTCCATTCCGTTTTCAGGAACACCGGAGCAAGAGGAACAGCTCAAAGCTGTCATTGAAGCTAATAAGGATGATAAGAGTATGCTTATGCATGTAATGCAAGAAGCACAGGGTATCTACGGCTACCTTCCTTATGAAGTTCAGGTTATGATTGCTGAGGGTATGGACGTTCCGCTTGAAAAGGTTTACGGAGTATCAACCTTCTATGCACAGTTCTCGCTTTCACCAAAAGGTCAGTACAACATTTCAGTTTGTCTTGGTACTGCTTGTTACGTTAAAGGTGCTCAGGACCTTGTTGACAAGATTACAGAAAAACTCGGTATCGGCCCTGACGAATGCACACCGGACGGTAAATTCTCTCTTGAAGCTTGTCGTTGCATCGGTGCTTGTGGTCTTGCTCCTGTTCTTACTGTTAATGATGAAGTTTACGGTAAGCTTACAGGTGACGACATTTCTGGCATTCTTGAAAAATATATGGCATAATGAGGGAATTATCTCTTAATATTTTAGACATTGCCCAAAATTCAATATCTGCAGGTGCTCCGCTCATTACTATTGAGGTCTGTGAAAACAGAAATGACCACACATTACTGATTGGTATTTATGACAATGGTAAGGGTATGAGTGAAGAGCAGGTGAAAAGTGTGATTGACCCATTTTTTACAACAAGAACAACTAGAAAGGTTGGTATGGGTATTCCGCTTTTTAAAATGGCGGCAGAGCAGACGGGGGGCAGTCTTGAAATTAAATCAGAACTCGGTGTTGGCACTGAGGTTAGAGCTTATTTTAAGACGGATAGTGTTGATTTCACTCCTTTAGGTGATGTGGCTTCAACAATTCAAATGCTTATTACAATGAATACTGACCGTGACTTTGTTTATAAACATTCAGTTGACGGTAAAGAATTTGTTTGTGATACCCGTGAAATAAAAGAAATTCTTGGTGATGTTCCCCTTGATACTTATGAAGTGTCACAGTGGTTGATTGAATTTATTAAAGAAAACACGGAGGTGCTCTATAAATGAAAACTCTTGCAGAGCTTATGGCTATTAAAGAAGCAACAAAGCAGAAGATGACAGTTCGTGAAGACACAGGCGATGACGCAATCAGAGTAGTTGTTGGTATGGCGACTTGCGGTATTGCAGCAGGCGCTCGTCCCGTTCTTAATGCTTTTGTTGATGAAGTTGCAAAAAGAAATCTTAAGGGTGTTACAGTTTCACAGACAGGTTGTATTGGTATGTGCCAGTATGAGCCTATTGTTGAAGTGATTCAGCCCGGTAAAGAAAAAGTAACATATGTTAAAATGACTGCTGACAAAGTAGCAAAGGTTGTTAATGACCATATCGTTAACGGTAATCCTGTTGCAGAATACACAGTCAGCACTATTAAATAAGGAGGAAACATAATGTATCGTTCACACGTACTTGTTTGCGGCGGTACCGGTTGTACCTCTTCAAACAGCGCAGCGATTATTGAGGCGCTTGAAACTCAGATTGCTGAAAAAGGTTTGAGTGAAGAAATCAAAGTTATCAGAACAGGTTGTTTTGGTCTTTGTGCTCTCGGCCCGATTATGATTGTTTATCCTGAAGGAAGTTTCTATTCACAGGTTAAGGTTGAAGATATTCCCGAAATCGTTGAAGAACATCTTCTCAAAGGACGAATTGTTACTCGTCTTCTCTATGATGAAACAGTAACAACTGAAGAAATCAAATCTCTTAACGACACAACATTCTATGCAAAACAGCAGCGTGTTGCTCTTCGCAACTGCGGTGTTATTGACCCAGAAAATATTGACGAGTACATAGCTTATGACGGTTATCAGGCTCTTGCTAAGTGTCTTACAGAGTACACACCTGAGCAGGTTGTTCAGATAGTTAAAGATTCAGGTCTTCGTGGCCGTGGCGGCGGCGGATTCCCAACAGGTCTTAAGTGGAGTTTTACAGCTGCAAATCAGGCTGACCAGAAATATGTTGTATGTAATGCTGACGAAGGTGACCCCGGTGCATTTATGGACCGTTCAGTTCTTGAGGGTGACCCACATTGTATTATTGAGGCTATGGCTATTTGTGGTTATGCAACAGGTGCTACAGAGGGTTATGTTTATGTTCGTGCTGAGTACCCAATTGCAGTTAACAGACTTCAAATTGCTATTGACCAGGCTAAAGAATATGGCCTTTTAGGTAAAAATATTTTCGATTCAGGTTTTGACTTTGACCTTCACATCCGTCTTGGTGCGGGCGCATTCGTTTGCGGTGAAGAAACAGCTCTTATGACTTCAATCGAAGGTAACCGTGGTGAGCCAAGACCTCGTCCTCCATATCCTGCAGTTAAGGGCCTTTTTGGCAAACCAACAACAGAAAATAACGTTGAAACATTTGCTAACATTCCTCAGATTATTCTCAAGGGTGCTGACTGGTTTGCATCAATGGGTACAGAAAAATCAAAGGGAACAAAAGTATTTGCTCTCGGCGGTAAAATCAATAACACAGGTCTTGTTGAAGTTCCAATGGGTACAACACTTCGTGAAGTTATCGAGGAAATCGGTGGCGGTATTCCAAACGGAAAGAAATTCAAGGCTGCTCAGACAGGTGGTCCTTCAGGCGGATGCATTCCTGCATCTCTTATGGATACACCAATCGACTATGATAACCTTACAGCAATTGGTTGTATGATGGGTTCAGGTGGACTTATCGTAATGGACGAAGACAACTGTATGGTTGACATCGCTAAGTTCTTCCTTGACTTCACAGTTGATGAATCTTGCGGTAAATGTACACCTTGCCGTATCGGTACAAAGCGTCTTCGTGAAATGCTTGAAAAGATTACTGATGGTAAGGCAACACTTAAAGACCTTGACGAGCTTGAAGAGCTTTGCTACTACATCAAAGAAAACTCACTTTGCGGTCTTGGTCAGACAGCTCCAAACCCTGTTCTTGCAACTCTTAAATTCTTCCGTGATGAATATGTTGCTCACGTAGTTGATAAGACTTGTCCCGCAGGTGTTTGTAAGAAACTCGTTAAGTATGAAATCGTTGAAGACAAGTGTAAGGGTTGTACACTTTGTGCAAGAAAGTGCCCTGTTGGTGCTATCAGCGGAACAGTTAAGAACCCTCACACAATCGATGCAAACAAATGTATTAAGTGCGGCGTTTGTATTGAGTCTTGTAAGTTCGGTGCAATCATTAAAAAGTAAGGAGAGTGCGAAATAATGGTAAACGTAAAAATCAACAATAAACCTTATACAGTACCTAAGGGCAGCACTATCCTTGAAGCTGCTCGTTATGCAGGTATAGAAATCCCCACACTTTGCTACCTTAAAGACATTAACGAAATCGGTGCTTGTCGTATGTGTATGGTAGAAGTAAAGGGTGCAAGAAGCCTTGTTGCTGCTTGTGTATTCCCTGTAAATGAGGGAATGGAAATCTTCACAAATACAGAAAAGGTTAGACATTCAAGAAAAATGACTCTTGAACTCATCCTTTCAAATCACGACAGAAAATGCCTTTCTTGTGTACGTAGTGGAAATTGTGAACTTCAGAAACTTTGCAAGGAATTTGGTGTAGATGTTGAAGACCGTTTTGACGGTGAAATGGTTCGTTACAATTTTGACGATTCAGCAGCACATATGGTAAGAGATAACAACAAATGTATTCTTTGCCGTCGTTGTATCGCAGCTTGTGACCAACAGGGTATTTCAGTTATCGGTGCTAATGCTCGTGGTTTTGATACTCACGTAAGTTCTGCATTTGATAAAGACCTTGCAGACGTTTCATGTATCTCTTGCGGTCAGTGTATCGTTAACTGCCCAACAGGTGCTATCGTAGAAAAAGATGACACAGATAAAGTTCTTGCAGCAATCAATGACCCTGAAAAATTCGTTATTGTTCAGACTGCTCCTTCAATTCGTGCAACACTTGGTGAAGCATTCGGTATGCATATCGGTACAAACGTTGAAGGCAAAATGGTTGCAGCACTTCGTCGCCTTGGTTTTGACAAGGTATTTGATACAGACTTTGCTGCTGACCTTACAATTATGAAAGAAGCTAACGAACTTATTGAAAGAGTTCAGAATGGTGGCACACTTCCAATGATTACATCTTGCTCACCCGGTTGGATTAAGTATTGCGAACACTATTATCCTGACCAATTAGGTCACCTTTCAAGCTGTAAATCACCACAGCAGATGTTTGGTGCAGTTATGAAAACATACTATGCTGAAAAAATGGGTATGGACCCTAAAAATATGGTTGTTGTTGGTATTATGCCTTGTACAGCAAAGAAATTTGAAACAAAGCGTGACGACCAAGCAGCTTCAGGTTACCCCGATGTTGATATCGCTCTTACAACAAGAGAACTGGCTCGTATGATTGACAGTGCAGGTATCTTCTTTAAGCATCTTCCTGATGAAGAATTTGATATGCCATTCGGCGAAAGCACAGGTGCATCAACAATCTTTGGTGCAACAGGCGGTGTTATGGAAGCAGCTCTCCGTACAGCAGTTGAAAAACTTACAGGCGAAACACTCGAAGATGTTGACTTTACAGCAGTTCGTGGTATGGACGGTGTTAAAGAAGCAGAATACGATGTTGCAGGTAATAAGATTAAGGTTGCAATCGCTTCAGGTACAAAGAATGCAAAGGTTCTTATGGACCAGATTAAGAACGGTACAAGCGAATATCTCTTTATCGAGATTATGGGTTGTCCCGGTGGTTGTATCAATGGTGGCGGTCAGCCAATTCAGCACGCAGTTGTTCGTAACTTCGTTGACCTTAAGGCTCGTCGTGCAGAAGCACTTTATACAGCGGACAGAAATAATGCTGTAAGAAAGTCACACGAAAACGAAGCAGTTAAGACACTCTATACAGAGTATCTCGGCAAACCCGGTAGTCATAAGGCTCACGAAATTCTTCATACAACTTATGTTGCAAGAAAGAAATATTAATTCTTAATTAAATAAAATCAGACGGTAAGTGTATTTGGCACCATCAATTAGGGATTTAATAGGTTTTAATCCTATACTTTCCGTTAATACTTCACGAAAAAACCTCGTAATGCACGAAGCATTGCGAGGTTTTTATCATTTTGTCTAAACGAAAATTATATGGATTAAAACTGCTAGCACATTAAACCTGATTAGTTTGGATACAGAACAAGGCACAAATGTGAAGGAACCCTGACGGGTTTCAAACATTTTAACGAAGTTCTGTGCCAAAATAATTGGTTTAATGCTATTAAATTCCTAATTGATGGTGCCATTACCGTCTTGTTTTTTCTGTGCATTTGTTATATTATATATAGTATAGTAAATGTTTAATCAGAAAGGATTTCAAATGTTTAAAAGAATTATTGCAATATTACTTGCTTTGGTGTTTTTATTCAACTTTACTGCTTGTAAAAATGATGAAGAGAGTGAAAGTACAACATCAACAACCGAGCAAACAAGTCAGAGTACAACTGAAAATAGAGATGAGCTGACATCAAATAGTGACGAAATGCCGTCAAATAGCGATGCACCAACATCTGAAACAACTACTCAAGTTCCCACGGTTAAGGTTGCAATTCCCGAGGGATACACTCTTGTGCGAATTTCGTGGCTTCTTGAGGAAAAGGGCTTTTGCACATCAAAAGAGTTCATTGACGCTTGTCAGAGTTATAAAGAATGGCTTGATTTGACTCAATATCCTTTCTTGAATGATTTGCAGAATGCTAAAAATGTATGCTTTAAGTTAGAGGGGTATTTCTTCCCGCTCACTTATGATATTCCCGAAAATGCCACTGCAAAAGACATTATCAAAATGTTTTTGAATGGCACAAAACAGAAATTTAATGAAACTTTTATGATGACGGTGAGGGAATCGGGGTTCAATCTTCACGAAATTTTAACTCTTGCATCACTTATTGAAAAAGAAGCGAAATTACCCGAACACAGACCAATGATTTCATCGGTTCTTCATAATCGTTTAGATGCGAAAATGAAATTTCAGTGCGACCCAACTGTGAAATACTGCACAGGTGTAATTGAACTCTATTATCCCGAAAAAATTGACCATTATAAATACTATTATAATACTTATCGTTGTGACGGTCTTATGGCAGGGCCAATCTGCACTCCCGGTTGGGCATCAATTGAGGCAGCACTTAACCCTGCAGAAACAGAATATCTTTATTTCATAATCGGTACGGTAGAGCCTTATGAGGCAAAATATTCTAAAACTTTTGAAGAACACGATAAATTCTGGAAAGAAAATCAAGACAGATTAACGGGCAACTGAAAGCAAAAATCTTTGTAGGGGTAGAATGCCTACATAAAATCTAAATGAATGGACACAACATATATGAATATCAAATTAGCAGACAGATTGGTTAATTTAAGAAAAGAAAATAAATTATCCCAAGAAGCACTTGCAGAAAAGTTGGGGTTAAGCCGTCAGGCAATTTCAAAATGGGAGCGGGGCGAGTCCTCACCCGATACTGACAATCTTATTGCACTTGCAGAACTTTACGGTATAAGCCTTGACGAACTTTTGTGGAATGAACCTGTTAACGAAAAACCTCAAGCAGAAAAAGCGGAGAAAAAAGAGAATAGAATTTTAAAGACTTCACCAATACTGTTTCTTATGGCAATTGCTGTTTATGTGGTGGGCGGAATGGTAATCGGCGGTAAATGGTGGGCAGTAATGTGGATTTTGTTCACATTAGTGTTGTCGTTCACGATTTATTTTGCATCAAAATCCGTTATCAATCGAGGATTAAAAACATTATTAACAACAATTTCTGTTATATTGGCAACTGCGTCGATATATGTGCTGTTGGGAATGTTGTTCTCACTTTGGAATATTGCGTGGATTGTATTTCTTCTCATTCCCGCACATATTTACATATCAATAATAAAGAAATGAAAACCAAGGACGATTCAATTACGAATCGTCCTTGTTTTTTGAATGATATTTTTCAAAATAAATGTCTGTATGAAGTTTGGCAATATTAAAAATATTATTTGATATTTGTTTTGCTATGTTATGTTTTAAAAAATGGTCATCAAATTCACCTTCTTTAATTTGATTATGATATTCCTTGGCAATTTTGCATTCTAAAATAATGTTATAGAGTTCTTTTTCGTCGGGTAATGCTGTAAGTCCTAATTGCAGATAATTTAATGGTTTTGTTGGTTTATTATTTAGAATAATATATTTTGAATTGCTATCTAAAGGAAAATTTTCTATATAAGTTGATATGGAAACTAAGTTATCAGTTTCAAATTTATAGAAAAGTATTATGTTTTCAGCATCAAATATTTGTTCATATAATTCATATTGCATAATATCACCTAAATAATTCTTTTTTAGAATTATTTACATTTTAAATCTTTTACGGAATTAAGTCAATATAAAAACTACATATAATTCTTATATAGAATAATATGTAGGGTGTGAATTTATGAAATCACGAAAAAAATATGGCGATGCAAATATGGTTGGTAAAAAAATTGAGGAATTGAGAAATGGAAAAAAGATTAAGCAAAAAGATTTTATTTCAAAAATGCAAACATTGGGTTGCGATATAAATCCAACAAGTTATTCTAAACTTGAAGGTCAGGTAAGAATAGCAACAGATAAAGAAATTTATGTTATTGCAAAGCTTCTTGGTGTAAGTATAAACGAATTATTTGAATAGTGTAAGGACGATTCAATCATGAATCGTCCTTGTTTTATACATTATACAGTGCATATATGTATAAAATTTGTATAATGCATAAGCAAACTGCATAAATAATGTATATATATTCAAGTTTTATGTAAAAATATGCATAAAAATACAAAAATCATTAAAAATATTTGTAAAAACACTTGATTTAATATAATTTATGTGTATAATATAACTTGTTCAAAATTTATACGGCAGTTTGCACAAAATAAATGCCGTTTTTTCGGAGGAATACACAATGGAAAAGAAAGATATTAAAAAGGTAGTTTTAGCTTATTCAGGCGGACTTGACACATCAATTATCATCCCTTGGCTTAAAGAGAATTATAATAACTGTGAGGTTATCGCAGTATCCGGTGACGTTGGTCAGGGTACTGAACTTGACGGCCTTGAAGAAAAGGCAATTGCAACAGGTGCTTCAAAGCTCTATGTTCTTGACCTTAAAGAAGAATATGTTGAAGAATATATTTGGCCTTGCCTTAAAGCAGGTGCAGAGTATGAACAGTATCTTCTCGGTACATCACACGCTCGTCCTTGTATTGCAAAGGGACTTGCTGAAATCGCAATCAAAGAGGGTGCAGATGCTATTTGTCACGGTTGCACAGGTAAGGGTAACGACCAAGTTCGTTTCGAGCTTACATTAAAAGCATTTGCTCCTGAAATGGCAATTATTGCTCCTTGGCGTGAGTGGGATATTAAATCTCGTGAAGAAGAAATTGCTTATGCTGAGGCTCACAATATTCCTCTTAAAATTAACCGTGAAACAAACTACTCAAAAGATAAGAACGTATGGCACCTTTCTCACGAAGGTCTTGACCTTGAAGACCCTGCAAATGAGCCATTATATAATAAGGAAGGCTTCCTTGAAATGGGTGTATCTCCTGAAATGGCTCCCGATGTACCAACTTACGTTACAATTCACTTTGAAAAAGGTGTTCCAACTGCTATTGATGGTGTTGAGATGAAAGGCCTTGCAATTGTTGAAAAACTCAACGAGCTTGGTGGTGCAAACGGTATTGGTCTTCTTGACATCGTTGAAAACCGTCTTGTTGGTATGAAATCTCGTGGTGTTTATGAAACTCCGGGTGGTGCAATTCTTTACAAGGCACACGAACTTCTTGAAATGATTTGCCTTGACCGTGATACACAGCACTACAAGAAGCTTGTAGCACAGAAATTCGGTGAGGTTGTATATAATGGTCTTTGGTTCACACCTCTTCGTGAAGCTCTTTCAGCATTCGTTGACGAAACACAGAAAACTGTAACAGGTGATGTAAAACTCAAGCTCTACAAGGGCAATATAATCAACGCAGGTATCACATCTCCATACTCACTCTATGATGAAAATGTTGCATCATTCGGTGATGACGGCGGTGCATACAATCAGAAGGATTCAGCAGGATTTATTAACCTCTTCGGTCTTTCAATTAAGGTAAAGGCACTTCTTGATAAGCAGAGAGAAGAAAACTAATTTTGTCCTGTTTTCTGTTGTGCATCGTTGCTCTCAACTCGAGGTATACCCGATACAACTTCGTTTCGGCAACATTGCTTAACGAAAAACATTTACAAAATTAGAGATATATCAATGCAATTTAATGTTGCACAGAAATTATAAAACAACGACAAAGGGAAATTTCTCTTTGTCGTATTGTGCTAATATAGGAGAATAATTATGCAACTCTGGAAAGGCAGATTTTCAAAAGAAATCGACCCTAAAACAAATGATTTTAACTCATCAATAAAATTTGATAGCCGTATGTATAAGGAAGATATTGACGGCAGTCTTGCTCATGCTGCAATGCTTTGCGCACAAGGTATAATTTCTGCAGAAGACCTTGCTCAAATTACTGATGGGCTTAATGCTATCAAGTCAGAAATTGAGAGTGGAGAATTAGAAATTGACCCCAATGCAGAGGATATTCACACTTTTGTTGAGGGTGAATTGACCGCTCGTGTTGGCTCGGCGGGTAAAAGATTACATACAGCAAGAAGCCGTAATGACCAGGTTGCAGTTGACATAAGACTTTATCTCCGTCACGAATGTGATGCACTCTATAATCAACTCACTGAACTTGTTGATGTACTTTGCAAAAAAGCAGAACAGTACGCAAGTGCAGTTATGCCGGGATATACACATCTTCAAAGGGCTCAACCTATCACATTCGGTCATCATTTAATGGCTTATGCCGAAATGCTTCTTCGTGATAAAGAAAGACTTTCACAGGCAACTCAGAGAATGAATTATTCACCCCTTGGTGCTTGTGCATTGGCAGGAACAACCTATAACACAGACCGTGAAATGACAGCAAAAGCACTCGGCTTTAACGGGGCTATGCAAAATTCACTTGATTGCGTTTCTGACCGTGATTTTTGTATGGAACTCGCATCTGTAATCTCAATTATTATGGTTCATCTTTCACGTTTTTCTGAAGAAATCGTACTTTGGTGCTCATGGGAATTCAAATTTGTTGAACTTGATGATGCATTTTCAACAGGCTCATCAATTATGCCACAAAAGAAAAATCCCGATATTACAGAGCTTATCCGTGGTAAGTCAGGTCGAGTATTCGGCGATTTAACAACACTTCTTACAATGATGAAGGGTCTTCCCCTTGCTTATAACAAAGATATGCAAGAAGATAAAGAAGCAATTTTTGACGCATTCGATACAGTTAAAATGTGTCTTACTGCATTTATTCCAATGCTTGACACAATGACTGCACTTCCCGAAAATATGAGAAAAGCGGCAGCGGGTGGATTTATCAATGCAACTGACTGTGCAGACTATCTTGTGGGCAAAGGTCTTCCATTCCGTGATGCTTACAAAGCGACGGGCGAATTAGTTGCGCTTTGCATTAACAAAGGTCTTACACTCGAAACATTACCATTAGAAGAATACAAAGCAGTTTGCGATATTTTTGATGATGGTGTATATGATGCAATCAATCTTGACAAATGCGTAAATGACCGCACATCTCTTGGTGGACCTGCTCCACAGAATGTGTTGGCACAGGTGAAAAGAGTAAAGCAATTAAATAAATAAAACCTAATCTGCCTCCCTTGTTAAAGGGAGGGGGACCGTCAAAGACGGTGGAGGGATTCATATATGACAAAAATATTCATCGACGGTAGTCAGGGCACAACCGGACTTAAAATTTTTGACCGTCTTGCAAAAAGAGAAGACATTGAACTCATCACTCTTCCGGAAAATTTAAGAAAAGACACAAATGCTCGTAAAGAAGCACTCAACTCTGCTGATATTGCATTTCTTTGTTTACCCGATGCAGCAGCAGTTGAAGCAGTAAGTCTTATTGATAATGACAGTACAATCGTAATTGACACATCAACAGCACATCGTACAAATGATGGTTGGGCTTATGGCTTTCCTGAATTGTCAAAGGACTTTGAAGATAAACTCAAGAATTCAAAGAGAATTGCAGTGCCCGGTTGCTACGCAAGTGGATTTATCGCACTTGTTAAACCTTTAGTAGATGCAGGAATTGTCGATAAAGATATTTGCATTGCTTGTCATGCTATGTCAGGCTATAGTGGCGCAGGAAAAAATGGCATAGCACAGTATGAAGATGCCGAAAGAGATTGGCTTTTAGATGCACCGAGAGAATATGCTCTCACTCAACAGCATAAGCACTTAAAAGAAATGAAAGCAATTTCAGGACTACAGTACGAGCCGATTTTTAGTCCATATATCTGCGATTATTTCAGCGGTATGGTAATGACGGTGCCGCTTTTCAAAAAGGATTTGAAAAATGACAAAACTGTAGAGGACATTAAGGCACTTTACAAAGAAAAATACAATTCGGATATTGTGAAATATAAAGAAAGCATTGACGAAAACGGATTTATCGCAGGTAACAAAATGAGTGAAAACGATGGTATGGAAATCACCGTTTGCGGTAATGAAGACCGAATTCTTTTAATTGCAAGATATGATAATCTTGGCAAGGGTGCTTCCGGTGCGGCAGTACAATGCTTGAATGTGAAAATGGGGTTAGACCCTAAATATCAATTAAATGTATAAGAAGTAGGGTGGGGGTTCGCTCCCGCCGAAAAGGTGATAAATATGGCATTTTCAATTAAAATAAATCTTGATGGTGGCGTAACATCCCCAAAAGGATTTAAGGCTAACGGAATTCATTGTGGAATTCGTAAAAACAAATTAAAGAAAGACCTTATGCTCATAGTTTCTGAAAAGGAATGTGATGCAGCGGCGGTTTATACAAAAAATTTGGTTTATGGTGCACCCATTACTGTCACAAGAAAAAACCTCGAAAATGGTAAGGCAAAAGCGGTAATCTGTAATAGTGGCATTGCAAACACTTGTAATGCTGACGGTGTCGAAAAAGCGCAGGCAATGTGTGATTTGGCGGCACAGTACACAGGAGTTTCGGCAAGTGATGTAATTGTTGGCTCAACGGGTGTTATTGGTCAGCCCATTGACCTTGAGCCCATCAAAAACGGTATGCAGGAATTGGTTGACGGTTTAAGTGAAAATGGTTCAGACTCTGCCGCAGAAGCAATTATGACTACTGATACAGTTAAAAAGACCATTTCGGTGTCCTTTGACCTTGACGGTAAAACCTGCACAATCGGTGCAATCGCAAAGGGTAGCGGTATGATTCATCCCAATATGGCAACAATGCTTTCATTTATTACAACCGATGCAAATATATCTGCCGAAATGCTAAAAAAAGCACTTGTCTGGTGTGTTGACAGAAGTTATAATATGTTAAGTGTTGACGGTGACACCTCAACAAATGATACAGTTGCAATTATGGCAAACGGACTTTGCGAGAATGACAGAATTATAGAGGATAACGAGAGTTTTCAAAAATTTCAGAGAGCACTTTTCAAGATTTGTAATTATGTTGTAAGAATGCTGGCAAAAGACGGCGAGGGTGCAACAAAGCTTGTAATTTGCGAGGTATATAATGCACAAACCGAAGATATTGCACGCACTTGTGCAAAATCTGTTATATGTTCACCGCTTGTGAAAACTGCAATGTTTGGTTCAGATGCAAACTGGGGCAGAATTTTGTGTGCTCTTGGTTATGCGGGTGCAGATATTGATGTAACAGAAATTGATGTTTCATTTGTATCGTCAAAGGGTGAAATTTTTGTGTGCCGTAATGGTGCAGGCATCGAATTTTCAGAAGAAAAGGCAAAAGAGATTCTTCTTGAAGACGAAATCACAATTAACGTTTATCTCAACAATGGTGACGCAAATGCAACTGCATATGGTTGTGACCTTACATATGAATATGTTAAAATAAACGGCGATTATCGAACATAATTTCCAATAGTA
Organism: Candidatus Fimenecus sp.; assembly: GCA_045594885.1. GTDB lineage: Bacteria > Bacillota > Clostridia > Oscillospirales > Acutalibacteraceae > Fimenecus. The sequence goes on from JAZNZJ010000014.1 coordinate 16,365, forward strand.
TGCACATTTTGCACTTTTCACACGGCAACTCACGTATATATAATACGCTTCGCCGTACGAAAAGCACAAACTGCACACACTCTTGAAAATTATGTTAAACAATTACATTTTGCTTTTGTCTGGAGGATATATGGATATTTCAAAACTTACACATGCTGACCGTAGTGAGGTGCTTGTACAGGCGCTTCCGTACATTCAGCATTACCACAACAAAACAGTTGTTATTAAATACGGCGGAAATGCGATGATAAATGAAGATTTGCAAGATGCAGTTATGACTGACATTGTTCTTCTTCGTTCAGTTGGCATCAACGTTGTTCTTGTTCACGGTGGAGGACCTGAAATTAACGAAATGCTTTCTAAAATCGGCAAAGAATCAAAATTTGTTGACGGATTGCGTTATACTGATGAAGAAACAGTTGACATTGTTCAAATGGTACTTGCAGGTAAAGTTAATAAAAGACTTGTTCATCATCTTCACCTTCACGGCGGTCACGCAATTGGTATTTGTGGACTTGACGACGGTATGATTAAGGCTAAAAAGGTTGAAAAGGATATCGGCTTTGTCGGTGATATTGTTGATATTGACACAACCTTGGTTGATGGTATTCTTGAGCAGCATTATATTCCGGTAATTTCAACTGTGGGTAGCGGTGAAAACGGAGAAGTCTATAACATTAACGCAGATATTGCAGCGGCTAAAATTGCGGCGGCTCTCGGTGCAGAGAAACTTCTTCTTATGACGGATGTTCGTGGGCTTTTAAGGGATAAGGACGATGAAGATACACTTATTCATAGTGTTAATGTCAGTGAAGTACCACAACTTAAGAGTCAGGGCATTATCAAGGGCGGTATGATTCCTAAAATTGACTGTTGTGTTGA